>JAYVKQ010000463.1:0-10993 GCA_043768285.1 Saprospiraceae bacterium
CAACTATCAACTATCAACTATCAACTATCAACTATCAACTATCAACTATCAACTATCAACTATTTTATCGCTTCATCTTTTTCTTTAAATATGACCCCATATTCTTTCAATTCTTCCAATACGGGTTCATATACTTCCTTCATCACGGGGATATTTACACCGATAGATTTGATATTACCGAGCATCACTTGTTTTACAAAAATGCCAATAGGCAAACCGACCAAACGAGACATGGCTGTTTGGTAACTATCTATACCCCGCATCACTAAAGTGGAAGTGAGACGGCGATTTTGACGGGCGATTTCGTATTCAAACTCGTGTTGCATGATGACCATATCGCGTTCATTGTCTTCGAGTTTCCATTTTTCGAGCAATAGGTTTTCGAGGATAAGGGCAGGGGTTGCGCTCTTCATGCGAATTTTCTTTTTGCTAAAAAGCCCCAACCATTCCAATTTCGTCATCACATCTGAATCAACAGGTTCGCCTATCACATGGGCTACTTTTTCTTTTAAAGACCCGCCTTGTGCAGAATGAGACACATATGCATCAATTAACTCGTGGTAAGTAATTTCTTCGGAATCTAAAATGGGAAATGCGCCATCTGTCAAGCCTATTTTGATTAAAGCATCCCATGCTTTGCAAAAGCCTTTGTAGCGAATAGTGCCGCGTACAAGGTTTTGAATGGGACCTAAATCATATAACTCACGATAAAGTAAAGAGTCACGATTGACATAAGTTTCATATTCGCCTTCAACACCCAGTATTTTGATAGGTTTTGCCTGTGCAAATAGCCGATTATAAGGCACATATCTCAATTTACCATCTTCCAAAAACTGGGCTGTGCCTTGACCTGCTAAGACGACATTACGCGGATTCCACGAAAATTTGTAATGCCATGGATTGTTATCACTTTCGGGTGCGACCAAACCACCGGCAAACGAGCGAAAACTCTTTAAACGACCACCTTTTGCCTTTATTTCATCAATTTTTTGCTTGCCACTCATATGGTCAATACCAGGGTCGAGACCCATTTCGCCCATAAATATCAAGGCGCGTTCGCGGGCTTCGTCACCCAAAGCGTAGAGTTGTTTAGATATATAAGAGGCTGTGATTAAGTGTTTTTTTAACTTCAGACAATCCTGTGCGACTTCAAGATGTAAATGTGCGGGTAGGAGAGAGACGACCAAATCGGCACGCGCAATCAGTTCACGTCGGTCATTGACTTTGGTGGCATCGAGCCATGTACCCCGTCCGTGCGGATTACCTGCTACTTTTTGTGCTGCCAGTTCGTGGTTAGCATCGGCTACTGTAACAAACCAATTGTACTTGGTGGCTTGTGCCAGAACATAATTAATTAAAGCTGTGGCAGAACGACCTGCCCCTATAATGAGAATGTTATTCATCTATACTGAGGGGGCTTATTTAAAAGGTAAAAAAGACATAAGTAGATGTACGAAAATAGATATACAATCTACGACTTGTAATGTATTCATTATCAGTAAATTATGAAAAATAAAATTACCGATTATTTACATCTACCTACTTATCACTCAAAATACAAAATTACATATATTTATTTGAGAACAGTATATTTGAAAAGTATCTATTAACTTGCAAAACTATATATACTATTTTAGCTTTTTTTTGAAATTATAGTCGGTTTTTTGAAAAAAAACAAATAAAAGAGGGCAAATACTGAGGGGGTGTTACGTTTATTACTCAATCAAACCACGTCCTTCTTTATTAATGCGCCCTTCTTCACGTAGTTTTTTCATCATCCTATCCAAAATTCCATTAACAAAATCCTTACTTTTATCCGTTGAGTACATTTTCGATATATCTACATATTCGTTGATGGTCACTTTTGTGGGAATAGTCGGAAAATTAAGCAATTCGCTCAATGCCATTTTCATCAATATCATATCTAAGGTAGCCACGCGCTCAGCGTCCCAGTTTTTGAGCATGGGTTTAATATCTTCTAATAAAACATCGTCTTGCTTATATGTTTTGATGAGTAGCTGTTCGCCAAATTCCATTGTGAGGTGGTCTTCGTCGTTAAAATCGTTGTAAAATCCAGATATAGAAGGTAAGGCTTTCAATGTTTTTTTCATTGTGCCGACTATAAGCGATTCGTCATCAATCCAAGCGGGTGTGAAATCTTCCATTTGCTCCATAAAAGTCTCACTTTTGCAGAGAAATTTGTACAATTCGATTAGGATATTGCGGTAATCATCAATAGTATGTGAGGCTTGTGCTTTGAAAAACTTGTATATATCGGTGTCCAAAAATTTTTGATAATACAAGCGGGTCGTATCTTCGTCAATCAGAGGTTTGACATCAAATTTTTCTAAGGCTTTGGTATATTCGCTGCTTCGTAGAAAAGGCTGCAAAGCTTCATTTTTGTAGAGGGTGGCGGAAAATCGCTTGTCTTCGTCGCTCGGAATATGCTTGGCTCGGCGATTGACTTCGTCTTTGACGGCATAATGCGCTACTTCAAAAAGCTGATGCAAATTGAGCAGATAGAGTTGAAGGGTATGCACACCGTAATTTTCGTACCGTTTTAGGAGGTCGTTTAGGGTTGCTTCGGCATCTCTACTCTTGGCGTAGAGTAGCTGCATCACTTTTATTCGTATATTTCTTCGAGAAAGCATTCAAAAAACTTGTTTGTGGGGCAAATATAGGGTTTTATGTGAGAACTTATATTAAGCGATGAGGAAAAATTAAAGTATCTTAATTAAAGTTTATTGAGTTGGAACAAAATAGATAATTGGTTGCTGCGTTTTCGTTATCTTGTAAGTGAACTTTTTAATAGCCACCTAATTTTTTTACTATACACTAAATTGAAATAATTTTGCTTTTTCAAGATGAAAATAAAGAGAATTCATATATTTACTTTATTTTAGTAGCACAGAAAGACTAATGCCAGAAAATTATTCAATCACGTTTAAAAATGCTAAATCATGAAAAATACTTTATTAATTTTCGCCATTTTACCAACGGTGTTATTTGGGCAAAAAGCCAGCACACCTACGAGTGCAACCGTTTTACAAGAGCAATCACGGGTAAATGCGATGAATGAAATTATGAAGAATAATACATCGAGCCAAATGTTATACTACAAACCCAATGAATTAGATATTAAAGGTTCAAAGTATTTTTATGATGACTACGTTGAGGGCGAAGTATGGTTTATAAATGGACAATATGCAAGTACAGAATATGTGTATAAATTTGATGAAACGCAAAACAGCGTTCAGATTAAAGATAAAAAGGGTGAAGAGTTGTTGGTGGATGCCAGTACGATAAATGGCTGCAAATTGATAATCAATGGTAAAGCTGTTATTTACTTTAAAGCCCAAGTACCCGGTGATCCAAGCCAGAAAAAGTTGTTTCAGTTAGTCTATTACAGTGACAATTATAAGGTGATTAAGATGCCTGCCAAGCGTCTGATACCCAAGACTAAGATATTTCATGACGATGCGCAACAGTATGAATATTTAAATGAGCATACATTTTATGTTAAAAAAGGAGATGGTCGCTATGAGGAATTAAAATTAAAAAAGAAAGGTGTAATGGAAGCATTTCCTGAAAAGAAAGCTGTACTAACTAAACTTTTTGAAACACCTGCTTACAAAGAACGGTTGAATGAAGCTTTATTAGCTGGACTATTAGTAGAAATTGATAAATGACATTAAAAATACTGAGGGGTAGCAAAAAAATAAGCCCGATGATGGTTAATCATCGGGCTTTTATAATTGTAGAAAACCTAAATCCGATTTCCTAACTTAAACTAATCTACAACATTCAAAGTATAGAAGAATGGAGAACTATAAAATGCTCCACCTGTGATGTTAGCACCTGTATTATCTGCATTAAATGATTTACCATCAGTAAGCTTCATTGTGGCTTTGATTTCAAATTTATCCTTTGCCTTTATTTTAGACGTATCTAAGCCCATTAAAGTTAGAGCCTCAGCTCCAGTGATAGACAAAGTATGTCTTGGGTAGCCCGTTGTTGGGTCTTTAGCATAAGCGGATGCAGGAATAGACTTAAATGCTTTGTAGGCTGTTGTTGTTGTTCCTACAAAGCGCATTTCTAAGTCATATGTCGCAAAACGACCACCTTTTTCGAGTGTAACCGCTTCGTTCACCATCTCAGCTTTTGTGCCACCCATATTTTTTTTACTGACAGTAAAAGTAGATGTAACAACAGGATAAGGCGTTACAATACGCATATAACCGCCTTGGTCGAGACCAAAGTCATCTAATTTATCCACCATTTCAGTTTTGCAAGCGATACCCAGCAAAACCAAGGTCAAAACGAGTGGAAATAATTTTATATATTTCATTTTTTAAAACTTTTTAATTAAAAATTTAAGATTTATGCCACTGCTCTTTTATTTTGTCAAAGTAGCAGGGTTATTATCCCAAAATACAGGAACAGTCACATTTGCTTTCTGTTTTGCATTTGAGTTACCAGCGATATAATTTGCTGGATAATAGAATGAGCGTACAAAACCACCAGCATTTGCGTCTAAACCAGGTTGTTGATTGGCAGGTTTTCCAGTACGACGATACAAGTTGTAAGATTCAATACCATTGCCATGCAAAGCAATCCAATATTCAGTTGCGATGATATTCAATTTGCCATCATCGTTTGCGGCATCGTAGTCTGCTAATACTTTTGTAACATATTTCGTTACTTCAGTTGCCCATACATATGTGCCAGCAGTTTCAAAAGCTGTAACTTTACTACTTTCAGAAGTGCCAAGTGCGAGTGCTCTGACATCTGCCATTGATTTTTCGATACCTGATTTTAGCAGTGCTTTAGCATCACCAGTTGTACCCAATGTCAAGGCACACTCAGCCAGCATGAAATCTGTGAACGATTGCATCATAATTGGGTGAATACCTGCACCACCTGCACCAGCACCTAAAGAAACACCTTTGCCAGCATCATTATCGTATAGACCGCCAGCTGGATAAACACCCCAAGCAGTACGGGTCAAACCATCTGGTGGAATACCTTCGTTACTGAGGTGATCACGTCCCCAATAACCAATAGTCGTTGGGAAACAGAAGAAATCGTTCGCTGAATAGTGTGCTGGCTTACTGTTATTGATACAACGAATTTGATTTACGTCTTTTGAATTTAATACAACTTGACGGTAGAAATAAAAACGCATACGTGGGTCTGGAAATCCTTTAGCAGAATATATCGTACCCATATAAGAGTTAGATTGATAATCGCCACCACCTGTAGCTGAATATTGACCTTGATAGCGTGGATGACGGGTATCTGGGTTTGATAAGTTTGACCCATACTTGAATGCAAAGTTCTGAGCACTACTTGAAATCAATTTATTGCCAGTAACCAAAGCATTGATTGCAGAAGTTGAACCTGCTTTGTCAATTAAACGACGATTAAGCAATATTTTTAATTTCAATGTATTTGCCAATCGCGTCCATTTATCAACATCACCTCCAAAGAACAAATCACTGGTCAGACCGCCTTTGTTTTTTGCAGCTAAATTGGCGATTCCTTGGTCAAGGTCTGCTAAAGCCGCAGTATATACAGCCGCACCGCCATCCGCTTTGGGGTTGAAGTTTTCTGCATTTAAGGCATCTGATAATGGCACATCACCGAATGCATCAACCATTAATACTAATGTGTGAGCTCTCAAAATACGAGCAGCACCTGCATGAACGAATAATTCGCTCTTCTCAGCCAATGGAATAAGGGCTTTAATATCATTCAAAATACCTGCATATGCGTTATTCCAAGTACCATTATTGCTACCAGGTGTAACGGCATTGTCATAAATGGCGGCAAATTGATTGAGCATACGTGTTAAACGCATACCAGGGTCACTTATATTATTAAAATGACCCGAAACGCCCAGTTGAATGTTATTAAATAAGTAATTCAAATCAGTGTTTTTGTCCGTTACAGCATTTGGATTATCCAATAAATCCAATTCACACGACCCAATAAACAATGTGAATAAACTTAAAATTAATATTTTTACTTTATTTTTCATTTCTAATAAATATTGATATTTTATGAAAAAAGCTTTAATCTAACAATGAATGATAATTTATGAAAAAGTACCCCCTCAGTATTTATATTGAAAAAAGGATATTTATCAATGATAGCAACTACGTAGTGCAGATTTTAAATTATGAAAACCTGTTAAACCATTGCAGTACTATCTAAATTTTCATCATCCAACATTATATTAAAACGTTAATTTTATTGTACCACCGATACGCTTAGAACTTGGGCCTGTTAAGAACTCAAAGCCAAGACCATTACCTACACCAAGACCTAAGTTGTCTGTATCAAAATTCAAACCTGGAGGGAAATTTAAGGCTTTGTACCAAAGGTTGTTACCTGTAATACCGATTGAAATACCTTTGATTTTCAGTTTTGATAGTAACTTACTTGGCAATTGATAACTCAATGACAATTCTTGTAAACGTACAGTAGAAGCATCATAAATACGACCTTCGTCACCAAAGAAGTAGATATTATTGAAGCCTACATCAGCTGCAGTAACTTGAATATTGTTGGGTTGACCGTCTGCCTTTACACCAGGGAAAAGGAAAGTTTGAGCACGGTCATAACCTACCTCAAGACCTGTATCTTCTGATAAACCACGACCCATGATTGCGCCTGCAGTAGAAGAATACATCGCACCACCATGACGATAAGAGACCATTGCGTTGATGGATACACCTTTATAAGTAAAGCCATTAGACAAACTTGTCAAGAAAGCTGGATTTGGGTCTCCCAATTCCACTGGAGATGCTGTTGATTGTAAATAACCATCACCACCAATCAATAACTGTCCTTGCTCGTTACGACGATAGCCCGTACCTTTTATCATGTTAAAAGGCTTACCAACAATCGCATAGTTACCCAAAGCCGCTCCGAAACCTGTGATTTGTACTTCTTTAAGCGTGCCACCCAAATCTAAAACTTTAGGTTTATTGCGTGAATATGTCAGCGCTACATCCCAAGTGAAATCAGCTGTAGTAATAGGAGAACCGCTTACAGACAATTCAACACCTTCGTTACGTATCTTACCGATGTTGATTGTTGTCCGTGTGTAACCAGTAGCACCATCAAGCGGAGAGCTTGTGATTAGATTACGTGTATCACGACGATAAACGGTTAAATCGAAATTAACTCGACTTTTCAATATTTTACCTTCGATACCAGCCTCTAATTCTTGGTGCAATTCAGGTTTCAAATTTGGATTTCCCAAATTATTGTTTACAGCCTGCGTTTGAACTGCTGCACCAGATGAATTTAACCAAGCTCTTGAGTTTTGATCCAAAATATTCCGCGTATTGTATGGGTCTGGGAAACCAGCCGATGTACCAAAGCCAGTACGCAACTTCAAGAAATTCAAGAAATCAGATTGCAAGCCTTTTATCGCCGTAGTTGGGATAAATGATAAACTTACGGATGGGTATAAAATACGGCGATTTTCTGCCTCAACAGTTGAAGTCCAGTCATTACGACCCGCTACATTCAAGAATAAATAGTTGTTTATATCCGCTGTTAATTCGCCGAATATACCCATACGAGTTTGTTCTGAGGTGGCATTAGACGACGAGTTGTCAATAAAGTTGGTATGGCGGAATAGATTTCTTGCCAATTGATTTTGGCTAAAAATATTGTAAAGCTGGAACTTGTCATTCCGAATATTACCACCCAATCTACCTGCAAAAGTAAAGTTTTCGCTAACGTTCTTCGTGTAGTTTATAATTAAACTGTTATCCCAAATAGTATTTTTAAAATTAACAGTATTGTATAAACCGTTAGCGAAAGCAGGACCACCCTTGTTTAGTTGGAACTCTTGCGTTTCGTCATATGTATCAAAACCAACTTTGTAAAGGAGTGATAAATTTTTAGCAAATTCATAACTCGCGGTTGTTGAGTTGAAGATACGATTTACTTTACCAGAAGTTTTATAATTTTCCAATACCCATCTCGGATTTGGAATATCATTACCACTTCTGAAATAAACAGATGCACCAGACGCAGGGTCTTCATAGGGCCAGCCCGATAAATCCACTTGGCGAGGCGTATACATAACGTTAGCCAAAACAGAAGGGAAATCGTTAGCATTGTTTCCTTGACCCGCACTCAAAGGAGGAGATGTTTGGTCGGTATTAGCAAAATTGAAAGATGTTCTTATTGTTAATTTATCCGTCAATTGCGCATTCAAACCCAATCCAACATTCAACCTCTTTAAACCATTATATTTGATATAACCTTGCTCATTGGTGTAACCCGCAGAGGCATTGTAGCTGACTTTGTCACTACCTCCCGATACATTCAATGAAGTTGTTGAAATCTGTCCTTTACGGAAGAAATCACTCACGTTGTTAGGGAAAGTCTGTATTTTGTAAGGACTGACAGAGGCTACGTAGTCCGCTTGACCTGCCTTCAATGCTGCGTTCGACAAAAAAGCGTAAGGGTGATTTGTCAATGCAGCGTTCGTATTTTGCGATGGGTAGGTTTGTGCTTCTTGAATAGTTGGACCCCAATTACTGAAGAAAAAACCGATGTTTTGTTGAAAACCACCTACGTATTGGTTTTGGTATCTTGGTAAGTGCGCCTCATTTGAAAACAGAGATTGAGTTAAGTTAAACTCTGCTTTACGTGATTTTTTGCTACCATTTTTAGTGGTTACCAAAATAACCCCATTACGACCTTGGTCACCATAGGTTACTGTAGCTGCCAACCCTTTCAATACCGAAATACTTTCGATGTTGTTTGGGTCCAAGTCTAAGAAACGACTTGATGATGATTGACCACCGCCCGTAAAACCACCACGGGTATTGGTATTAGAGTTGAAAGGCACACCATCTACAACGAAAAGAGGTTGGTTAGAGCCCGTGATAGAAGAATAACCACGTACTGTAATGTTTGTACCTGTACCCGTTACACCCGAGGTTTGGGTAATGTTTACGCCCGCAATTTTACCTTGTAGTGAGCGCGTTACATCTGATTGTGGACGGTCACGGATAGCTTTTTCATCTACTCCTGCTACGGAATAGCCCAGAGCCCGTTTTTCGCGCACAAAGCCTTGTGCAGTTACAACTACCTCTTGTAGTTGCATTTCAGATAATTTTACGTCAACTACATTTGACGCGCCCAAGGTAATATCTTGGGTTTGGAAACCTGCGAAACTAACCGATAAGGTCGTTGCATCGGCTGGCACTTCAAGCGAGAATTTACCATCAAGGTCAGTCACAACACCTTTAGTTGTGCCTTTGATGACTACACTTGCGCCTACCATGGCTTCTCCTGCGGGGTCTGTTACAACCCCCGTAATGGTTTTTTGTGCCATAGCAAAGCCGATGGACATAACAACCATTGCAATAATAAGTGAGAGTCTTTTCATACTAAAAAAAAATTTTAATGAAAGAAATATGCAAATAGTAACTTTAAGCCGTCAAAATTAGAAATTAATTTTTAAAACTTATATATTAATTACGTAAATTTAATGATTCCCGATGTTTAGGTAAGAAGTTTTGATGCTACTTTTATTTATTATTTCGTGGGAGATTAAAAGGACAAATTATAATTTTGGTTTTACATTTTAAAAATTCCATCGCAAAGATAATAATTATTGTATATATTGATAATTTATATCCTTTTTTTAGATTAAAATACTGAGGGGTATAAAACGTATTTTTGAATGTAATGTATAAAGTATTGAATAACAATATTTTAATAATAATCCCTAAAAAGTATAAAATGCATAATTTTATTAAAAAATACTGAGGGGGTAATATATGCTTGGCGTTTCAATCTCTTTTTTTAGTTTTGCGCCCTTATATTACCTATTACTCAATTCCTAAGCAGATGTACGATGTATGATGTACGATGTACGAAAGCTGCATAAAAATCGTACATCATACATCATACATCATACACCATACACCAATTTATTACCTATTGCTCAAATGATACAAACATTTCCAGAACAAACCGATATTTGCATTATTGGCGCGGGTCCCTCGGGCGCGACCACTTCTATGTTCCTTTGCAAAATGGGTATTCCGCACCTTATCGTTGAAAAAGATACGTTTCCAAGAGATAAAATTTGTGGCGATGGCTTAGACCTCAAAGTGATGCGCGTTCTCAACCACTTCGACCCCAACTCTGCTTACGAGCTTTTGCAACACACAGAGGAGTACGGTCAATCGTGGGGTATGCGCTTCGTCAGTTCAGATGGCTTTATCAAAGATATGGTGTATGAACCCAAAGATGGGCAAGTCAATTTTCCCATGTTTTGCACAGCCAAGCGGCTTCATTTCGATAGCTTTTTAGTCAATAAAATTGATAAAAATATTGCTAACCTACAACAAGGGGCAGAAGTAAAAAACATCGAGCGCGTAGAAGGTGGCTTAGATTTAACTATTCATCAAAATGGTACTATATATAAGGTGTTTACAAAAATGGTAGTCGGGGCTGATGGCGACCACTCCGTCGTGTTGCGAAAATTAGACGAACGCAAAATTGACAGACGACATTATGCCGCAGGACTACGTCAATATTATAGAGGCATAGAAGGTATGCACCCCAAAGGTTTATTAGAAGTGTATTTTCCAAAGTCTATGCCCCTCAGTTATTTCTGGATTTTCCCACTACCCAATGGCGAAGCAAACGTAGGCTATGGTATGACAAGCAGTATGGTCAGCAAAAAGAAAATTAATTTGAAAGAAAAAATGGCGGAAATTATTCAAAATGACCCCGTCATGGCTTCGCGTTTCAAAAATGCCACTGCACTTGAAAAGCCTCAAGGCTGGGGTCTGCCCTTAGCCTCTAAACGCAAACAGAATTTTGGTGATAATTATCTTCTGGCAGGTGATGCTGGCTCACTGATATGCCCTACTACGGGCGAAGGTATCGGTACGGGTATGCTATCGGGCTATATCGCTGCGCATTATATCCAAAGGGCTTTAAAAAA
>JAYVKQ010000464.1:0-5307 GCA_043768285.1 Saprospiraceae bacterium
ATCGGCTTAGTGGGTTTGGCGGGTCGGCGCAAAATAGAAGTATCTACAGCCGTCATTTTTGCAGTCACCAAGCTATCAGCTATGCGGCTTGCCGAATCCATCACTGCCGTAATACACTCTTTGCGGCGTTCATTGATGCGTTTGTCAAGCCCCACTTGTATTTGCTCTTGTATAAATGCCTCCCTTAATTTTGCGTTGTCATTACACGCTAATAGGCTGAATAACAGTACAAAAGATAGACCTATATTTTGTATTTTTTTTATCATCTTTAAAAAGATTGAACGGGAATTTGTTTCAAAACTTCTTGCTCACGCACGATAACCAGCGAATCTATAAATTTTTGGCGCAATATGGGTGTACTATCTTTGCACCATTTATCTATATCCGCAGATATTTTCACAAACTGCGTACTCACGGAGGTATCTACTCTAAACCTTTCGTCACTTGTCAGTTTTAGGGGTTCATTGTTTTTGCAGCTTGTGAAGGCATATAAAATAAGTAATAAGACAACTTTGTTAAAGTTTAAAACTTTAACAAAGTTATGTGTCAGAATATTTTTTTTTAAATCGTATATCATTTAAAATCAATTATTTATAAAAAATATTAATGCAAATCTAAAATATTTCCCATCGCATAACAAGTACGGCAACGTGGCTCATAGGTATCTTTTTCACCCAGCATCACCTGTTCGGTAGTGCCAACTTTACGATAGGAATGGGTCGCTAAATTACCACAATGCGTACAAATAGCGTGGACTTTGGTGATATATTCTGACACTGCCAAGAGGTCGGGAATAGGACCAAATGGCAAACCACGATAGTCCATATCCAAACCCGCGATAATCACGCGGATACCTTTCAACGCCAACTTTTGACATATTTCTGTCAAGCCATCGTCAAAAAATTGAGCTTCGTCAATACCTATAACATTGACCCCCTCAGTATGGTTGAGCAATTTTGATGAATGGTCAATAGGGGTAGCCAATATAGCATTGGCATCGTGAGACACGACTTTCACCTCGTCGTAGCGGGTATCAATTTTAGGTTTGAAAATTTCAATTTTCTGATTGGCAATTTTCGCCCTTTTGAGCCTTCTGATGAGTTCTTCGGTCTTGCCAGAGAACATTGAGCCGCAAATAACCTCAATCCAACCGCTCCGTTGTCCTTTAAAATGTGGTTCGAGAAACATATTTTTAAATTTTATGCCTAAAAAAGAGGACAAAAATAGTTTAAAGTTTAAATTTGAGGTTTAAAAAAATAATTCTTTATTAATTTGGTTCAAATACCCACAACGGCATAGGAAATGATGATTGATAAATGATACATGATGAATTCAGTTAGTATTGATAATCAATGGTTTACAAATTCGTAAATGTACATTTATTTTGAACTGCTCTATAACGTTCCGTTACACAACAAAGCAATATGAACTTAGCACATTCGAAAGTTTTATTAGAGAAAATCATCACCTTATATAAGTCTATGAGTGTTGATGAAAAAAATATCTCGCCCATTGAGCGGGATTTGATGTTGAGCTATACACGTCAATTGTACGAAACTTTTTTATTCGATACCCCCTCAGTATCCACGCCTAAACAGCCTATTGCTGAACCTATTGCGCCACCCAAAGTAGAGCTACCCAAAGTAGAGCCGCCGAAGGTTGAAACGCCGCGCTACGTGCCACCGCCACCGCCAACATATGTGGAGCCTTCTACACCGCCTAAGTATATGGCAGAGCCGCCACGCCCTGTCATGGAACCTCCGCGTCCTCCAATGGCTGAAACGCCACGTAGCATAGTAGAACCTCCTAAGCCAACGCCGTCATCACCGCCGATGGAGAGGGTGAAACATTCGCCCGAAATGGGCAATATTCCACCCGAAATTGACGCATTATTTGAAGAAAACATATCAAAAGAGTTGTCTGATAAGCTATCAAATATGCCGATTGGCGACTTGACGAAGGCTTTTGGCTTGAATGATAGGCTATTGACTCAAAATGAACTTTTTGGCGGGAGCAAAGTTGTATTCGACCAAGCCATTCGAGACTTAAATAATATGCCTAATTTTGACGCTGCGAAAGGTGTTTTGGTATCTTTGGCTGTGCAATATAATTGGGTCTCGAACGAAGACCGCAAACGTCAAGCGAAGACATTTATTAAAATGATTAGACGGCGGTTTAAGTAAGTGTAGAAAAATGAACAAACTTTTAATTAAAAAATTCAGATGATGCAAATGTTGCGGCAGCATGATGCCTAAACAATTTATCTATCAATACGATTAATAAATATTTAGAGTTGAAATCGAGGGGATTGATATAGTACCCCTCAGTATTTTACAAATAAAAATGGTCTTGAAGCGAACTTCAAGACCATTTTTATTTGTAAAACTTCATCAATTAATCATGAAAAACCTCGATTTCATGCGTTTTAACAACCAAATCTGTGAATTTACCTCTAAAACGCGTGGCTTTCACGATGTGGTTATCAATCCAATGGTAGTTGCCACCACGTGGCTTGCCGAACAAGATGCCATGATATTTGAAACTGTGTTTTTGCAACCACGTTTCCGTAATTTCTCTGTGTTCCTCGGTGCGAGAGGTAAAAAAGAAGATAATATGCCCTTCGTCATACCATTTATTCAATATTTTCAAAGCATCAGGATAAGGTAGAACGGTAGCCATGCGCTCGGGTTCTTCGTTAGGCACGTCGTCGCAGATAGTACCGTCAATATCTATCAAATAATTTTTCATACCCGTAGGTAAAATGGGGCTGATAGATTCACCTTTTTCGTTGTAGATTTTTTTTAGTTCCATGTCTTGTTACAACTGGATTTTTTATGTTCCCTAAATAAGGACTTAGTTAGTAGATATTTTTACTTCATAAAGCGGCGCAAAGTTACAGTTTTTTTATTTAAATAATCTGCATACAAAAGGTTTAAATTTACAACGCCAAAGCTGCTAATTTACCCACCTTCCCAAATGCGCCAATAACTTTACCCGTCATTTCCATTACAAACTTATATTGGTTGTATTTTCTCCTAAATTTAGGCACTAAATCAATATATTGACCTACATACGGTTTTTTCGCTACGCGCAAACCCAAATCCACGCTTTGAAGGGTATTGAGATTGCCAACCCAAGATTGGCTTTCGCCCACGATTTTTTCAATCGAAGCTTGATTTTGTTCTTGATATTTGGTAATAAATTTTGCACCTTTTACGGGGTTCACAAACTTCAAACCTTCGTCCATCATTTGGGCATAATGGCTCATTAAGATGTCCGCTTTTTCTTCTGGTTTCATGGTTTTACTGTTTGCCGCCTCGCTCAAAGCCTTTTGATGCGATGCCAGCCACGCATTTTGCTTCATCGAAGCACAGGAAGAAGCCACATATAAAACACTTACTAACAAGAGGGTGTGGAGAACATATTTTTTCATAGAGTATTGATTTTAAATGAATAATAGATGTGTATAACGACAAAGATATGTTTATATGTAACAGAAGTCCTTAAAATTTTGTTAAGAAATATAACTCACGCTGCATATTTCTATTTAAAATCGTTAAGAAGGCGTATATTTACCTAAAATTTCATTAAATGAATTTGAAACCTTTTTTACTTGTTTCTTTGGCTCTAATACTGAGGGGGGGCGTGGCTTGGTCGCAACAGGCACCACCTAAAACGCCAACAGATAAAAATCTCGTACAATTTAGTGGTTTGATAGTCACAGAAGAAGGTGGGCGCATGGTGCCTGTACCTTATGCGGGTGTCTTTATTCAAAAAAGGCAGGTCGGTACGAGTGCTAACTATCAAGGCTTTTTCAGTATAGTGGCTGAACGCGGCGAAGTAGTTCACTTTACAGCTTTGGGTTTTAAAAAATCTACTTACAAAGTGCCTGACACATTGAGCGATGACCGTTATTCGATGGTCAAAATACTATCGCGCGATACCATTTTGCTTGATGAAGCGGTGATTTTCCCATGGCCCAGTCGAGAACATTTTAAGTCAGAATTTTTGGCGATGAACGTGACCAACGAATTGGAAAAACGCGCTGTTGAAAACCTCGCTGCCGAAACACTTGAAAAAGTGAAAGAGGTTACGCCTTTTAGCGGTGGCGAAACAGGTAATATTTATCTGCGCCAACAAGCACGTAATTATTATTATTATGGTGGACAATTACCACCGCAAAATATTTTCAACCCAATGGCTTGGCAACAATTTTTCAAATCGTGGCAAAATGGAGACTTTAAGAAAAAGAAGAAAACGGGAGGATAAAGAAATGATGAATGATGAATTCGGCATTGATAATCAATTACTTACGAATTCATACATCTAAATCACACTAAATATTTACTTAAAAATGCCCTTTCTCAACGTATAGAGAAAGGGCATTTTTAGTATCATTGAAAAATGATTATCGCATCGGCTTTATATCCCCACTTCCCGTTACCCTCGATTTTATACTTGGGCTACCAACATATTTTATATCACCACTACCCGATACGTGGGCTTCCAATGATTTTTCAGCACTACAAGTAATATCGCCCGAACCACTCACATGGCAACTTGCCGATTGAGACTTTAAATCGCTTGCTCTTATATTGCCACTGCCGCTTACGTCAAATTTGACCGCGTTGGCACTACCGCCTACGCGCACATCGCCGCTACCACTGATACCAAAATCTACATCGCTATATTTGACATTCGATAAGTTAAAATTGCCACTGCCACTGATGTCAATTGTCAATTTGTTGCCCGAAAGCATCCCCTCTGTATTCACATTGCCACTGCCCGACATACCTATATAATCAAAATTAGGTGCTTCAACCATTACTTTCAAAGGTTCGCGGTAGTTCATGCTATAACCTTTTTCGAAAGTAATTTTCAATTTGCCATTCACAACATCGGTTTTCAAAAGGTCGAGTATATTTTTTTGACCTGATATAGTCACCTTAAAAGAGGAGGCTTGCTTGACAGTAACATCAGCCGATATACCAGAAGTCACACCTGTGAAACCGCTTACGCTCCTATCTTCCGTCACGACAGGACCCGTACCTTCTACGCGCTTGCCGCCCCAGCCAGAATTGTAATTCCAATTATTTTTTTTAGATTTTCCTTCTTGAGCGAAGGACATAGAGATTGTTGTTAAAATAGCAATTGCAATCAAAAATATCTTTTTCATGATGTCTAAAGTTTTTAAAAGTAAAAAATATTGAATTATCAAAGTTACAAGATTAATGACATGAGGGCAATTTAAAAGGTTGCAGTGTTTTGAAAAAAAACGTAACTATTTACCCCCTAACCCCCAGAGGG
>JAYVKQ010000465.1:0-17688 GCA_043768285.1 Saprospiraceae bacterium
TCTTATCTTATCTTATCTTATCTTATCTTATCTTATCTTATCTTATCTTATCTTATCTTATCTTATCTTAATTTCATATTGATAGGATCCCATTTAATAATTTTTTTCTTAAAATAACTTTCGTTGCAAGCTAAAGCGGGGGCTGCGGCTCGGAAGCCAAACTCAGCATCTTCAACCACTTTTTTACCCGTCCTGATAGAGTCGAAAAAATTTGTGAAATGGTCTAAATGATCACTATATCCGTCAGGTACTTTAAACACAATGTCTTCTTTGGTTTTTCTTTTCCTTTGTTCGGCAGTCCATTTGGCATCGTATTCTTTCTGCATTTGGTCTTGCATACTTTTTGAAAAAGTGAACAGCGAGTCATAACCACCAAACCCAGGGGCTTCGGGCATAAGGCTGTGTTTAATGGTAATATTGTTGCCTTTTACCGAAATAACGCCCTCCGAACCCACCAACTGAATGACCTCTTGACCACCTGTGCCACTGATAAAATTCACCTGCAAAGTCATTTGGAAAGCGGGATGCTCGGGGCTATCGGGATATTGCATGACACCCGACATCACATCGGGTAGGTTGCGCCCGTCTTTCCAATAACTGAATTGTCCTGTGCTATAAATACTTTCGGGTCCTTTTGAATTGGTCATAAAATGTGTACCACTCAGTAAATGAATGAACAAATCGCCCGCTACACCAGTGCCTACTTCTTTAAAAGCCCGCCACCAAAAGAATTTTTTAGCATCAAAAGTCATTTTTTCAGTAGCTTCTATAAATTTATCCCAGTTGGTAGTCATCGCATCGGCATCTTTTGGAATCGTGTATTCCCATGAGCCAATCGAACTTTGCCTATCATATACTGCGTTCACCATATTGAGTTTCCCGATTTCACCCGCCGCCAAAAGTTCTTTGGCTTTGGCATAGCCGATGCTGCTCACCCGTTGACTGCCCACTTGGAATACTTTACCCGACTTTTTGGCAGCTTCTATCACAGGATAACCTTCTTTGATTTTATAAATCATGGGCTTTTCACAATAAACGTGCTTACCTTTTGCCAAAGCATCAAGCGTAATACGGGCGTGCCAAACATCGGTTGTACATATCAAGACAGCATCAATGTCTTTTCTATCCAGAAGTTCTTTATAATTGATGGTCGTAAACAAGTCTTTACCATACTTCTCTTTGGCATTTTCAATACGACCTGTGTATAAATCGCAAATGCCGCCTAACTCAACTCCGGACACTTTGAGGGCTGTATCTAAATCAAAATGCCCTTGTACACCGTAGCCAATCACGCCAATTCGGATTTTATCATTGGCTGAAATGTTCTTTTCATAATGCAAAATACGTTCTTCGGCTTTTTCTTGGTTAGCGAAAGAAGCGAAAGGCGATGCTGCTGTTGCTAAAGTAGTCGCACCAATTTGCTGTAAAAATCTTCTTCTTGAATTTTTCATAAAATAGGTTTTTAGATGTGAATTTGAAATTTCCAGACAAAATTAGCGGGTGGATTGATGATTATTGAAGGCGCAAGATTCAAGCTGCGACCATCGGCAGTGGAGACTAAAATACGGCTATAAGGGCGAATTTGCCAGCAATCGGCATGGGTATTAATATCGTCAGAACGCCATGTAGCCGCTTTTTTTTCTAATAATCGGACAATTGCCACCGAACATTGTGTCGGTTGACCCCATGCGCTTGATAACGCAAATGTTAGGAATAAGAGAAATAAACATTTTTGCATGACGATACAGTTGGTTTTCTAAAATTTAGAATTTTTCTAAAACAATAATCAAATATAAGTGACTTATTGTATTATTACCTACATGCCGTTTTAAAAAATTAAAGACAGGGTATTAAAATCTATTTTTCAGACCTCATAAAATGGTTAAGTTGCAACTAACCAAGTCTATTCAATGCTCCGAAAAATGAAGAATTAATTTAGCAAATTCCTCACCGCGTTCCATATTCGATAAATGAGCAGCTGTTAATGTAATATGGCGAGCTGTGGGTATCTGTTTAGCTAAAAACTTAGCGTCTTCAACCGTTGTCACAGGGTCTTTACTGCCGCTAATGACGAGGGTAGGGACTTCCAAATTATGTAATTCTGTTCTAAAATCGGCATCCCGCACAGCCGCACAGCAAGCGACATAACCTGCCACATCTGTTTTTACAAAATTGTCCAAAATATCGTTTATTACTGAGGGGTGTTGTTTTCTGAAATTTTCAGTAAACCAACGTTCCGCCGTTGCTGCGGTGATGCTTTTTAAACCATTTTCTTTAACATAATTAATACGTTGATTCCAGCCTTCGACATTGCCGATTTTAGCGGCTGTATTGGCGATAATTATTTTTTCAAAACGGTCAACCGCATTTATACCGAGCCATTGTCCAATCAAACCACCCATTGAAAGACCGCAAAAATGGGCTTTTTCCACTTTTAAATAGTCCATTAAGGCTAAAACATCTTGTCCCAAAGTGGCAATATCATAACTTTCGTTAGGACTTTGAGGCGCACCGCTTTGCCCATGTCCCCGTGTATCGTAGCGCAGAATATTGAAATGGTGGCTTAAAATATCCACTTGTTGTTCCCACATGGAAAGGTTTGTACCAAGAGAATTGGAAAAAACAAGCACTTCCGAATTGCCAAAATCTTCAAATTCGTAATAGCAAGGATTGTTATTGATAGTGATAACGGGCATTTTTAATTGAATTTTTAGTGAAAATATTTTGAATCCCGATATAGGCGGGACCGAGGGGGGGGCAAATGCAAACTGTCAGATGCAACTTTCTAAAAGTTTGTACATAGGAGCGTTGATTAGTAATATTTATTCGTGCAAAACTTTCCAAAAGTTTCGAACTTTTGGAAAGTTATTATTACCGATTAACGCTCGTATGTACAAACTTTTGGAAAGTTATGCACCAACAAACAAATGTCTATCTTTTCTGTCATTTCGTATAGGATAATTCATTTTATTATTGAATAAAACGCACTACGACACCAATCCCAACCCCAAAACCAATAACCACAACAACACAAAACTTATCACCAACGACATATTCACCAAAACACCCGCCATGCGTGAATCGTACTGCAATTCATCAGAAAAGGGTAGGAGGGTCAGACCAACAGGTAAGACCACGCAAACTATCATAATGCTCTGAAATACTGAGGGGGGTATCCAAAAATAACAAAAAGAAACCGCTGCCAAACCACACCCATAGCGAATCATTAAAACCTTGCTGATTGACCAAACTTGTGATTTTGATAAGGCAAAATTCAAGTAAATGCCCAACAATAACACCCCAATTGCTTTATTGGCTTGGGCAAGTATATCCAAAAAATCCATTGCCAATGTAGGCAAACCGATGCCTGAAACATTCAACAATAAACCCAATATCATACCTTGCAAAGGCATAGATTTTAGGACTTTTTGAACAATTTTTTTTGCTAAAACGGTATTATTCAAGGCTTGATGCGTTCTTTTCGTGGCAAAATAATTGCCCAATGTATAGACCAAACCAAACACAACTACTGTGTTGCCAATGTCATACATAATGGCATAAGCCAAAGCATCACGCCCCCAAATACCTTCAATAATCGGAAAAGCAAAAAGCCCCATATTAAAACCACCCGAACCCATTAGCATCAAGCCCCGCATACCGTTGTCTTCTTTTTTGAAAACAAACCATGCAATTGTGAGCATAATACACCCCCCAATAAATGCCATTAAAGGAATAAACAACAAGGAAGTGTCCAATTTTAACCGTACAGTTGACACCAGCATCAAAGCGGGAAAGGTGGTGTGCATCAAAAATTTGGAAAGGACTTTACCGTCTTGTTCGGTGACAAAACCCAATCTTTTGACGATGTATCCAACGGCTATAATGCAGAAGGTGATGAGGAAAATATGGTTTGCGTGCGTCACGTTGTTTATTTTTTTTTATTACCATGGAAAATAAAACCGTTGCTCTCTACCTTCTTCAATTTTGGCATCAAGACTATGCCGCCAATGAGTGGGTTTTAGTTGTTTCTCCCAATTGGCGAACTCATTTTTTAAAGTATTTACTTGGTTCGGATACTCTTTTGCAAGGTTTTTTGTTTCGAAAGGGTCTGTTTTCAAGTTCCTTAAATTCATAAACCCTTCTTTTTCATTCCAATCCAATTTCCAATCGCCTTTACGGATAGCTTTGGCGTAGCCAACCCGCCAAAATAAGGCAGCGTGTGGCGTTTGCGTGCTATCTGATAAATAAGGCAATAAATTAACGCCATCTTGGGCTATATTTTGAGGAACAGGTTTGTCAATAGCACCCGCCACTGTTTTAAAAGCATCTATCAAGCTGACTTCTTTTGAGTAGGTGGTCGGTGAAATATGGTTTTTCCAACGAAGAATAAAAGGAACACGCAAACCACCGTCAAAGCAACTCATTTTACCCCCGTAAAAAGGCTGATTTGTTCCCGCTTGAAAGTATAAGGGCGCACCATTATCGCTGGCAAAAATGACAATCGTATTATCCTCTAAATTAAGGTCTTTCAGTTTTTTCATTGTTTGCCCTACTGCTTCATCAAGTGACGTTACCATAGCCGCATAAACCCTTTCTTCGTGTTTGGCAATGCCTGTCAGCGTATCATAAATGCGTTTTGGTGCTTGAAAAGGACCATGAACAGCCGTGTAGGGGAGATAGAGAAAAAATCTATTGTCTTTATTTTTTTCTATAAAATCCAGTCCTTTTTGCGTAAAAAGTTCGGTAGTAAAGACTTCTTTGTCTGTTTTATACGGTATGCCGTTTTCAAAAAGTTGATACACCATGAGCTGATGTTCTAATTTTTCAAAGAAATTATCGGTATGAAAAAAAGACGCTATGCTGTCGTGGTTGGGCGATAAATAAAACATACCTGCACTATAAGTACACAAAGAATAGTCAAAACCTTGATTTTGAGGCTGATAACGGGGCAATACGCCCAGATGCCATTTGCCAATAGCCGCCGTTGCATAACCATCTTCTTTTAAAAATTCGGCTAAGGTTGTTGTCTTAGGGTCAAGTCCTCGTTTGGCGACTTCTGTTTGCCACCAATACGTATCATCGCTGCCCAATTGATGCCCGTAGGCAGCAAAATCAGCTTTGCGACTATAAGGATGTCCTGAAAAACCATCGGTCAGATGCTCAAAGCCATGACGTTGTTGGTATTCGCCTATCAATAATCCCGCCCTTGAAGGGGAACAAATTGGTGCAGAACAAAAAGCATTGTTGAAATTAACGCCTTCGTATGCTAATTTGTCAATATGAGGCGTGTGATATTTTTTTTGACCATTGAAAGACACATCACCTATGCCCAAATCATCTGCAAGAATAACAATGACATTTGGTTTGTCTTTTGATGCCTTCAATAGGGGAGGGGAGGTTTTGGCGGGTTCGACTGCCAATAAACGCTCTAACTGAAATCCACATACGCCCAATACGCATACACCTACACCCATACTACGCCATAGAGAGGGTCTAACAGCATAATACAGTAACTCGCCCACCACCAAGCAAGGCAATAAAAAAACAACAGAACGATAAAATTCATCTTCAAGCAGACCGATATTTATCGGTATATGCCTTATTTTCAAATAGACACAGATATTGATTATTTGCAGAAAATACCCAATAAATACGCCGAATAGGGCTGTTTTTAATATGTTTTTCCAAGAAAAAACAGTATCAACGCTTTCATTTTTTGTTATCAAATAAATAGAAAACAGAAATGAAGCAAACAATCCTATAATCATCAAAGTCGCATAAGTGGGTATAAAGTATAGTAGCGTGGACAACAATGTTCCTTTGGTATAGATAAAAGCGAGACTGAAAATGGCTAAGGCGTGGCTATATATTCGTTGCATATCGTCAATAATAATCTTTATTCGTTTTTAAGTGAAAATACTGATTTATACCGAAGTATTTCGGGAAGGGGGTAACTCATTCATTCACAACGGGTTTTGCCACAACATTCACATCTGTAAAAGTGGACAAGCGGTACAAAAGCACAATAACCCCAATTAAATACAGGCAAACACAAGTCATTCCAACTCGATAACCATTCCAACCTGCATGAAGGCTGTAAAAATAAATACTCCCAATAATACTCAATCCAAAAGCCGATGAAAATTGCTGAACCGTTGAGTAAACACCCGCAGCTAAGGCGGCATACTGAGGGGGTATCTTTCGCAAAGCATAATTCAAAATAGACGGTAAAACGATGCCTTGACCCAAGCCATAGAGCAATAAAAGATAGGGAATATACGCCGTATTCGCTTTATCTGTCAATAAAATCAATTGAAAAATAACAGAGACTATCATCAAAAAGCAGCCAACGAGCAATAATTTGATGCCATAACGCGGCAATACACGCAGGGCAACAAAAGAAGCAGTTAAAAAACCAATGCCATTGAACGTATAATAATGACTGGCTTCAAGCGGATTTAAACCCAAATATTGTTGCCATTGAATAGAGGAGATGAAGAAAAAAGTATTGTGCGCTCCGAAAAAAAACAGCACAATAAGCAAAACAAAATTGAAACTTTTGATGCTAAATAAAGCTGTATTGAGAAGTGGTTGAGCATTGTTAAGGGTTTTTTGATACTGATTTTTACCGAAAATATAGAACAATACCAATGAAACAAGCAAGGCAGCGACAATAGTCAAAGTCAAACCTTGTTCGGGAATAATGGTCAAATGATAGACCAATAAACCCAAAGCAGTGGTCAATAACAAAACGCCACTTATGTCAAATCGCCCAACATTGTCCAATTTACTTTCCGTTAAAAAGAAAAACGCCAGTCCCAATGTGATAACGCCCAAAGGAATATTTATCAAAAAAATCAGTCGCCAACTTTCTGCAATAAAAGCGTGCCCGATGAAATAACCACCCAAATATTGCCCAATAATAGACGCAATGCCCATCGCCACGCCCAATAAACCAAAAGTAATGCTCCGTTCTTTGGCTTCCGTGAACGTCAATTGCATGATTGTCAAAGTTTGTGGCACCATCAAAGCAGCGGCTATGCCTTGAAAAAACCTAAAAATAATCAATTGCTCAATCGTACCTGCCCAACCACACAAAGCAGAAGTGAGCGTAAAACCCAACATACCCCATAAAAAAGCCTTTTTTCGCCCATAATAATCGCCTACCCGACTGCCCGTTATCAAAAACACGCAGTAACCCACCAAATAGGCACTGATGACCAATTCCGTCAAACTATCAACGGTTTGATATTGATTTTTAATGGCAGGAATCGCCATGTTGATGATATAGACATCAACGATAGTAAGCAGGGGAGCTACTAAAATGAGGGCGAGGGCGAACCATTTATTCGTTTGTTTCACGTTATTTGACGTTTTAGATAATTAAAAGATATTAATTCTAACGAATTAGGTGGTAAAATTAATAATTCTATCAGCTAAAAGGATATATTTGCAGATAGATTTAGCTATAAATATTTTTTTATTTCAGCTAAATCTATCTTTAAAACATCACTTTTAGCTATAATAAAAATTTAAATCATGGTGACAGAATTTATTGGTCGTAAAAAAGAGCAAGAAATCTTACAAAAAGCCTTAGATTCGGGAGAAGCTGAAATGGTTTCAGTCATCGGGAGAAGGCGTACAGGCAAAACGTTTTTGGTTAAAACATTTTACAAAGACCAAATTGTTTTTGAACTTACAGGTGTGAAAGGCGCACCAATGGACGAACAATTAAAAAATTTTAGAATTGCTTTACAACGTTCATCGAAAAATGCCTTACTTGTTACGCCTTTTAATGATTGGCTGGATGCCTTTTTTACTTTGATAACATACATTGAAACATTGCCAACTGACCGCAAACACGTTATCTTTCTTGATGAATTACCGTGGCTTTCGGCAGGAAATCCAGCTTTTATACGTGGATTGAGTTGGTTTTGGAATAGTGGAGCTGTCAATCTTAATGTGGTGGTTGTTATCTGCGGTTCATCGGCTTCTTGGATGATTCAAAAAATTGTGAACGATACAGGCGGCTTGCACAATCGGATTACACGGCGTATTTTCATCAAGCCGTTCACTTTGGCAGAAACAGAATTGTATTTTAAAAGTCGAAATATCAACATCAACCGCTATCATATCCTTCAAATGTATATGGCAATGGGCGGAATTCCACACTATCTAAAAGAAGTGGAAGCGGGTAAAAGTGCCACTCAAAACATAGATGATATTTGTTTTTCAGAAACGGGTATTTTATATAATGAGTTTTCAAATTTGTTTACGTCTATATTTGATGATTCGTTCAATCATATTGCCGTCATTCGCGCTTTAGCCAAAACAAAACAGGGTTTGGATAGAGATACCTTGATTAAAACGGCTAAAGTGCCAAATGGTGGCACAATAACAAATGTTTTAGAAGAACTCCAACAATCGGGTTTTATTGAAGCATATCAACCTTTTGGCAAAAAAGTAAAAGATAAATTGTACCGCCTAACGGACGAGTACACGCTTTTTTATCTGCAATTCATTGAAAATCAAGATAAATCAGAAGCGGGTACATGGGAATTATTGAGCCAAACACAGGATTATAAAATATGGAGTGGCTATGCTTTTGAGGGTATTTGTATCAAACACCTGCCTCAAATAAAAAAAGCATTGAGCATTGGTGGGGTGTATTCAGTAGCATCATCTTTTTTAAAGAAAGGCACTAAAACGGAGAAGGGAACACAAATTGACCTCGTTTTGGATAGAAATGACCACACTATCAACCTTTTTGAAATAAAATTTTACAATAAATCTTTTACTGTCTCAAAAGATTATGCCCAAATTTTACAAAATAAAAAACACGTTTTTGAAGAAAGCACTAAAACTCGCAAACATCTTTTTATCACTTTAGTAAGCACTTTTGGCATCACGCATAATGAGCATAGCTTGGGTTTGATTGACCAAGTTGTAACATTAGACGACCTTTTTTTAGATTAATTTTAGTCAAAATACTGAGGGGGTAAATTTCGATTAACCAATATCTCCGCCTGAGACTGGTAAAATTTGCCCTGTAATATACGAAGCCTCATCAGATGCTAAAAACAAAATAGCGGCTACTTGTTCCTCAATCGTGCCATACCGTTTCATAAAAGTAGAAGCAATGGTTTGGTCAACGATTTGTTGATACCATATTTTTTCTTGTTCCGTTTGTGGGCTGGCATTGCGTGGAATCACTCTTGGCGGGGCTTCTGTACCACCCGTTGCAATGGCATTGACACGGATATTATGCTCACCATATTCCATTGCTAAACTCACGGTCAAGGCATTGACCCCACCTTTTGCGGCAGCATAAGGCACTCGATTAAGCCCACGAGTTGCAATAGATGATACATTGACAATTGCCCCACCCCCTTGTGCTAAAAAATGAGGCAGTACGGCACTACACCCCCACAAAGTCGGAAATAAAGAACGGCGTATCTCTTTTTCAATTTCTGCTTCTTTGTATTCGGCGTAAGGTTTTGCCCAAATTGTGCCGCCGACATTGTTTATCAAGACATCAATTTTACCATATTTTAATTTGGCTTGTCTGAAAACTTCTGTAAAACCGAAGTAGGTTTCTAAATCCGCTATCACAGGCAGCATATCCAAACCGTAGAATTTGGCTTCGTTTATCGTGGTTTCTATCCAAGCTGACCTGTCAACGACCACCACTTTGCCGCCTTCTCGCCCTATCCGCATCGCCACATCTTTGCCAATGCCTTGTGCCGCACCCGTCACGACGACGACTTTATCTTTGAATCTGTTTGGAAATATTTTGTCCATGTTTTTTTAAATATAAAACGTATTTTGAGAAAATTTTACCCCCTCAGTATTTTCGACTTAATTAAGCAATATAGGTAACAAAAACAGTAAAAAGCCTATGAAAAAAAGTACCGATAAAGTGTGTACGATTTTATGATTGACCCTAAGAAATATAAACTGTGTTATTAAACGTATCAACCAAAAACCAGCACAAAACCCTAAAATGACCTTGCCTAAAGGCGTAGTGAGCAATTCATTTTCATATCTGAAACAGAGAAATGCCATGAAAAAAAACAAGAAAATACCTAAAACATTAAATATCTGAATGATAGCCCTATTGGCAATTGTCATTTTTAGTAGTTCGGTTTTCCATTTGAATATTTTCCAAAAATAGATATGAAAAATAGCAAAACCAACAGAATGTAAGCCTGCTACAAAAATCAATAAAGAGGATATTTTTTCCATTATTACGCTTTTAAAGCTATTTTTTAATCAAACATTTTTGTTTTTAAGAGACTTTGAAAACAGACTGAACGACCTGATGCCCATTATTATCTTCCAAGTTTTCTTCTCGATATTTACCCAACAAATCCATCGTCGGACGGTCATTGATGCTAAATAAAATAGCCCGTTCATCGGAAGTATTGGCGTGTTCATGCCATTTCCAATTGGGTACAACAAAAAGGTCGCCTTGTTTCCAGTCAAAACGCACCCCATCAATCACAGAATAACCGCTTCCTTCAAAAACAAAATAGACGGTGCTGCACACTTCTCGATGCGCTTTTGTGTGGATATTTGGACGCAATAGTTGAATCCAACAACTAAACGTTTTCATCACTGGGTCGCCCGTCAACGGATTGATGTATTCCAAAGCGATGTCGTCATAAGGACTAAATGCCCCACTTTGCGCCAAATCCAACAAAGCCTGTTCTGTTTTAGCCCATTTGAAGGTGCTAATGGGCGGAAACGCAGGTTTTTGGCGTTCCCAAGCGGGTTTCAATGTGCCTGACCCATATTTTAAAATACTGAAATTTTTGACGGTGTTCACTTCTTGAACGTCTTTGTGCATGGGTTCAAAGAAATTAGCGTTTAAATATTTCGTCAAAGGAATATCCAAACCGTCAATCCAAATCGCGCGTTCGTCTGATTCGCTGCCGTGGTCGTGCCACAATAAAGGTGGATTCAAGACCAAATCACCCCGTTCCAAATAGACTTTATCGCCTTCAACGGTGCTATAACTGCCCGCACCGTCCACAATAAATCGAATCGCTTGTGGTGTATGCCGATGTGCAGGAGCGACCTCTCTGCCGTTGAGCCATTGCACTGCCATCCACAACGTTTCGGTTGCAAAGGGCATACCGACTAAACCGGGGTTTGCCAGTGCAATAGCCCGTCTGTCGCCGCCTCTGTCAAGCGTAATTAACTCACCCGCTTCTTCCGCCAATTCGTAGAGGTCTGCCCATTTCCAGAGCCACGGGATTGATTTTGGATTGGGTGACGGGGGCATAATAGTGCTTTCGAGCGTCCAGAGAGGTTGCAGATTTGCCTTGCTAAAATTTTGTAGTAAATGTTGTATTCGGGTTTCTTTCGTTGCCTTTTTTTTCATAAATTCATTATTTGTAATAATAATACCAATTGCTTTGATAGTTATTGTCAAAGTTTTCTTTACTATCTAAATATATTGAAAAACTGTCACGCTTAAAATATCCAAATTCATTGTAGTTATCCAATAAGTCGAAATACTTATTTGTCCAAATATTTAAAGTTTCGCTATTCTTATATTTTTTTACTAATTCATCAGTATGTAGAAAGAACGTTGCTGATGAAAACATACTATGAATTTCCCATAAATCAACATTAGCCAATGATTCTTTTAGTTCAATAATTTTTTCATTTGGAATATTACTACCAGCTTCCATTTTTGCAATTGGTTCGAATGCGCCATAAATCACCCAAATATTATCTGTCATATATTTGACGTTTTCTTTAGGTCTAAAGAAATCAAAAAAACTACTCTTTTTCAAAAGGTTAGGATTTTTAAACAATTCTTTAAATTTATAGGCAATTTGTTGCTGTTTTGGCTTATTCATGCCAAAATCTCCTTTGTTCATAAATTTTGATTTCTCTTTTTCAAATTCAAAACATATTTGCAGCCTCGGTCTTTGCCCATTGTCTATGGTGTCATATATGATATTTATCGTCTTTACATCATAAGTTTTGTCAATCCATTCCGCAAGTGTTCTAAATTCGGGAAGCATCGTTGCTTTACCTTGAACAATTCTTTTGGTTTCAATATACTCTTTGTCGGAAGACATTATCATAAGTGCATTATTTTAATAAAAACTTACCCCCTCAGTAAATTTTTGATTATTACTACTTAGTTGGCACATCCCGTGAAATAAAAAACTGGTCACCTGTTCTGCAATACAACCCACCTTCCATTTTACCAATCGTTTTATACAAATCGGTATTGATTTTAAAATCGGGTAGTAAAATTTCATCGGCAACATGTATCATAACGACTTGCCCAAATAAAACAGTAGAGCCGTTTTGCTTATCCACAAAAGAATAATGATGCACCAATTTACATTCAAATTGTATCAAACTTTCTTTTACACGGGGTGGTTTTACTTTAATAGAATCCTGTGGCGTTAAGCCTGCGAACTCAAATTCATCGGCATCAGGTGGTAAAGCGGCAGAGGTTTTATTCATTTGTTCTGCCAACTCCTCCGTTACCATATTGACTACAAATTCACCTGTTTCAAGGACATTGGCACAGGTATCTTTTTTCCTTCCATTCGGACTAATCGGTGCAAAAATAACGTGAGGCGGGTCATAACCAACGACATTAAAAAACGAAAAAGGGGCTAAATTCCTTTCCCCTTTTGCATTAATGCTTGAAATCCAACCAATAGGGCGTGGCGTAACGGCTGCGGTCAATAATTTATAGACATCTTTGATGTCGTGATTTTCTGGATAAATGTCCATATTCTTCTTTAATTTATTTTGTTTTAGGCAGCTCTTTCAAGGGGTCATTCCCTTTTAAGCCCAAAAAATTATCATTTGATACCACTTTTTCACCTGTCTTATTTTCTAATTTTCGGCGTGCGCCTCCCGCAATATTGCCCCCTTCTTGTGCCGCTTCGTGGTTTTCAGTAAAGCCTTGTGCATTATTTTTTGCCGCTATCAGACGCGTAGATTCTTCCCCTAACATGGTAAAAATCAATTCGATAGGGGTCATATGGTCACGTAAATTTTCCCGTTCTAAGCCTTTGATTTTTGAATGTTCGGAAGGCGTGATACCGAAAGTTGCTTTAGCAATTTCGGCTGTCAAAATACTATATTCTTGTCCTTCTCTTACATCTCTTTTTTTCCATTCTTCGGTCAATGATTTGCGGACTTCAATACTTTGTAGGCGGCGAGTAATCCATTCATCGGGGTAGCCTTTGGCTTTATAAATTTCAGCTTGTCGCGCGGTTAAAAGTTCGGGGTTTTCGGTTTCATCAATATGCTGTTTGCCGATTTGGGCTAACCATAATTTGAAAGGCTCCGCTTTGAGAGAAGGCACTGACATCATAATTCGAAATACCCCCTCAGTATTGGCGCAATCGGTCTTGTAACTTTTACCATCGGCGGACTTTAATTTGAGTTGCATACAAACTGTATGCAACTGAGGTTCCCGTCTTTTCAATAAATTCCAATAATTACGAGGAATAGGGCTATCCGTTAAAACTTCGATAATATCCACTATCGAAAAGAAGACTTCACCATTAAATTCTGTTCGGCGAATATATTTTTGATCAAAAACAGTTAATTGATTTTCCATTTGAAACACACATTTTTGAATACTTGAGAACTAAATTGTCTCCTGTTTTGAAAATACTTCGATACAGTTTTATATTCCTGTCTCGTTCCTTATTTTACAGTCAAAGGTAAAATTAAGACTTATTTGATGTTTCTTATCAAAAAAATAAAGAAGAAATTACTTTCCTACTTCAATCACGCCGTGTGCATGATGGAGTGAAACGCACTATATTTTACCCGATTTATGGCTTCTTCCCAACTGCCACACCCCACGACCCTTTGCCCACAGGTATCGTTTTAACCACCGAAAAAGTTTTAACATCCACTACCGAAACATCATTTGATGTGCCATTTGCGGTGTATAAAAATTGACCATCTGAACTGATGCCGATACCCCACGGACGTTTGCCGACTTCCACAATATTCAAAGTTTGTCCTGTGGCAGCGTCAAGGGCAGCAACCGTTTTACCGCGTCCATTGGCTACAAATAATTGTTTTTCATCAAGCGACAAGACCAAACCAACAGGCATAGAACCCGCAGGCAATCGAAAAGTGGCAAGGGCTTGACTGGCAGCGACATCAATAACAGTGACAGAAGCATCAGATTCACCACTGATATACGCCCGTTTGCCATCACGGGTAAAAACAATATCACGGGGACGCAAACCTACTTTTATTTTTGATAACAATGCGCCTGTGCTTGTTTTCAAAACGGCAATACTGTGCTCGCCTTCGCTTGTCACGTAGCATAAACTGTTATCAGGACTCAATTTCACGCCTTCGGGTTCTTTGCCCACGGCTGTTTCAGCGGTCATTTTATTGGTTTCAATGTCTAATAAACTGGCTTTTCCGACATCTTCATTGGCAATAATGAGGTGTTTGCTGTCGGTTGTCATATCAAATTGTTCGGGGTCAGAACCTGCGGACAAGATGCGGAGGATTTTTTTATTCACCACATCTATTTGAGCAATCCCGTCTTTAGTTTTATCGGGTTTTTGCTTGCGACATTCTTCTTGGTCAACCCACGGTGGACATTTTGGCGAACCACTTATGGCAACAAAAACGCTTTTTCCATCGGGTGCAACACGAATACCTCGTGGGCGTTTGCCAACGGGTATTGTTGCCACGACTTCATTCGTTAATGTTGAAATAATGGACAAATCTTCCGAATCTTCGTTGGTGATATAGACCCACTCTTCGATTTCGGATTTTGGATTTCGGGTTTCGGATTGGGTGCGTTCTTTACAGTTTATGAAAAAAGTAAAGAGTAGAACAGCACCAATAATTGTTTTTTTATACACGATTGTAATGTTTTCAATAACAAAAAATAAACATTGAAATACTCATTTTGGGCGTAAAGATTTACGAAATCTTAAAGATTTCGTAAATCTGGAGACCCCTCAGTATATTTCGATAATTTCCGTTAAAATCACCTAAATTTTACTCTTGAATAGAAAAAATAAAAGTTTTCATATCTTGTTTTTGCGCCAATGACAAGTGACCCCACGGCGGCATAGCTGTTCCCATACGCCCAATTTCCATCACAGTATCATACACTTTTTGGGCATCACCCGCATAGCGTTTTTTCAATTCACGTAAATTGCGATTGTCCACATGACCAATACTGCCTGTGCCGTGACAATGTCCGCAACCCAAAGTGGCGTTGAACAATATTTCGCCCTTTTGCTTATTGCCTTTCAAGGGTATGCTTGGGATTTTGACGGTGGCAACGGCTGTGGGGCGAATGGCAAAAGCAATAGGTTCTTTGCGCTCAAATTTAGTGCCTTGTGCCGCTTTCTGATTGGGTGGCGTGCTGCCTTCTAAGGATAAAATATAGCTCGCCACTTGCTTGATTTGGTCGCCCGACAATTGCCCCGCCCACGCAATCATGCCTTTTTCGGGTACACCTTCGACAATAACTTTGCAGAGGTTTTTAAATTCGCTGCCGTGCAGCCAAAAATTATCCGCAAAATTAGGACCTACTATGCCTTCTCCTGCTTGCCCATGACAGGCGGCACAAAGATTTTTGAACGTTTCTCCTCCTGCTTTGAGTGAAATTTCGTCCGTTAAAACCGTTGCTGTTGCTAAATCCAAAGTATTGCCTACGGGTTTAGGCGTTTCTTCGGCTATGGCAGCTGATACTGTGGGGGTCGTTTTTTTAGCTTGTGTACGCATATACAAGGCTGCCAAACCAAATCCTACAATACTACTGATGAGTATTAAAGCAATATTGCCCCAACCAATTGAGGCTTGCAAACGGGCTACGGCATTTAATGTGTTTGTCTCTTGAAAATTATTTTGTTTCAAGGAATTATTCAAGCGTTTTAGTGTTGTCGCAGCAAACAAACAAGCCGTTAAAATGATGCCTCCAATGAGGTAAAAAAAGAGTTGTTCCATACTGTTCTTATTGTTGAGATGTCCATTTTATGCCCATATTCAAAGCTAAAGGCGTGTTTGGTGTTAAAAATTGTGGTTGTGTTAAGTTTTTGAAATCTTCTACTTCTCTTGGATTGCCTAAAAGCCCGAAGGTTTCAAAGCGACTATTCAATACATTTTGAATACGCCCGAAAAGTGTCCAATGCTTATTTAATGTAAATTCTGCCCGACAATTGACGAGCGTAAACGATGGGAGAGGGGCTAATAAATTGGCTTCATCGCCCCGCAAATATTGCGAACCATTGAAAATTGCGTCAATGCCAATTGTCCATTTTTTAGCCGCATAATCCATTCCCGCTTTGGCAATATGCTGTGGTATTAAAGGTAAGCGATTGCTTTTTTCAATGGTAATTTCATTGTCTTGGGCTTCGGGATGATTGGGGCTGTTGACCACAAAAGGCGTTTGAAAAGTCGCATTTGTGAGCGTATAACTCGTTTGCCAACGCCAATTACCTTTGTTTTTAGACAGACTTAATTCCAAACCAGCCCTTCGAGTATCGCCAATATTGGTAAAAAAACCGGTGTTGCGGGAAGGTCCTGAACTGATAAAATAAATATCGTCTTTGACAACGGTGCTGAAAAGACTTGCCTCAAAGCGTATTTTTTTACCCGTCCACACACCAATTTCGGCAGTTCGTGCTTGAGCTTGTTTCAAAGGTGGGTCAGATAAAAAAGCATTGGGCAAACGGCAAGGGGCATCCTCATCGGCACAAGTGAGTTCAACAGGCGTAGGATTTCGCATAGATTGGGCAAAATTGGCGTATAAATGCACATTTTTAGGCAATTCATACACAACGCCTACGGAGGGATTTACCCTTAAAAAATTGTGTGTGCCGTTCAGTTCTTCGCCAATTTGGTCTTTCAATTCAATCAAAGAATGACCGACTGTTAAAGACACATTTACCGTCATTTTATCTGAAATAGATAAAGCATTTGTGGCGTACAAACTACTGTTAATCACGTATGTTTTAACAAAAACATTGGCTTCTAAATCGTATAAACCGCTTCCAATCGTGCCTCGTGCTTCCGTCAATTGCCCCAATTCGGTTGAAGATGTAAAATTGGCTTGCCCGCCTTCCACGTTTGCACCGACTACTAATTGATTGTTTTTACCCAAAATAGGTTTTGTAAAAGCCAATTGAACCGTGCCGCCCATGCTATTTTGAACTGTTTTAGTGCGGTTATTGATAGCCGATGCCACGCTTTCGGTTTCTTTGATGCGGTTGCCATTTTGGTCAATCAGATATTCGATTTTCGTAGTATCTTCCACTTCTTCCACCATAAAACCGTTAAAATCATCGTAAGGACTGACATCACCATTGAAAGTATCGGTTTTTTTATGTTTAAAATAAAAATTAGTATTGAGTTTTGAAGTAGGGGAGAGCTGTTTCAAATATTGCACAGTGACAGAACCCAATGTATTTTCAATATTATCGGGATACGTAAAAACGGTACTGCGCTCGGTTGCCAATAATTCAATGGGCAAAGGACCATTGCCCCGCATATTGCTTTTTGATACATTTAGGGCAATATTCCAAGTGCTTTTATCTTTTAAAATAGAATATTTGCTAAAAATTTGACTTGATACTGAGGGGGAGTATTTGCGCCAACCGTCCTCTCTAAAATGATTGGCATTGATGAAAAAAGCGGAATTGTTGCGTTGCCAAC
>JAYVKQ010000466.1:0-7646 GCA_043768285.1 Saprospiraceae bacterium
ACATCCCGATATTATCGGGACTGAGGGGGTAGCTCTTTTAGAAAAAAATAAAGACTTAGTTAATACCCTGCAATTGCCATTTAGTCAATATCCTTTTGCGTCTCAAAATGGCTTTTATACCAACTATTTTTCTATTTTTAATGCAAATAATGGCGGTAATGAGGCACAAATCAACTTGAGGGAAAAGTGTAAAAGTCATCAAAAGGGGCATTTTATTGTCCTTATGTCTTCAGAAAATAATGTTTTGAAAAATTGTGAGTTGTTTGCTAATTGAGTATATTATTACACAGAGATTAAGGAGATGAGGCACAGAGTTTCACAAAGATTTTTTCTGAAATGTACATTTTCTCTGTGAAACTCTGTGTCTCCTCTCCTTAAACTCTGTGACACCTTTTTCTCCAAATATGAAAATTTGCATCATCGGCGCGGGCACTTACGGTTCTTACCTTCTAAAAAGGCTTTTGGAAGAATACCCTGCCAATACCGACATCACCGTTATTGAAGTGGGCAACCACAAAACCCGGAGCGAAACCGAAATCGGTATATCTTCACAATCCGAGCAGTCAAAAGCAGCTAAGGCGGGGCGGTATTTCGGCTTGGGTGGCACGTCCGCACGATGGGGTGGTCAAATCCTTTTTTTCGATAAACGGGATAATATTGATAATGACCCAACGTGGCAAAAAATCATCAAAATAAATGCAGCCTTTCAAAATATTGTTTTTGATAAACTATTGAAAAACAATAATTTACACAAATATTTTGATGCAAATGAAGGCAATATTAAAATGGGTTTATGGTTGAAGTATGCCCACCGCAATCTGTTTAAGCATATACCAAAAGGGCAGTTGGATAGGGTCAATATCATCAAAAATCATAGGGTTATAGATTTTCATACCCATAATGGTTTACTGACCGATATTTTATGCCAGAATACTGAGGGGGTTACTAAAACTGTAGAAGCCGATAGATTTTACCTCACGGCGGGGGCAATTGAAAGCTGCCGTTTGCTCTTAGAATTGCAAGAACAATATGGCATTGCGGATGGCACGGATTTGGGTAAAAATTTTGGCGATCACCTATCAGTCGAGTTATTTAAAATAGAAAATACCGAACCGCGCTTAGAAAAAACGTCCATTTTGCCCATTTTGCATCAAGGCAATTTGATTACAAAACGATTGGTCGTGCAGTCAAAAGAGGGTAGGGTAGGCTATGCTCATCCTATTTTCAATAAAGAAGTCAAGATATTTTCTACTATAAAACAATTCTTATTCGGTAAGCAAAAACTGTCTTTTTCCTTTAGCGACTTATTGGAAGGCATTGTATTCCTCTCAAAATTTGCCTATCATATCTTTATTTTGAAAAAAATGTATGCCCATAAGAACAATTGGAGTGTGCAATTGGATATTGAACAGGCTTTTCCAAATGAGAATACGCTTACACTTGGCGAAAAAACTGATACCTTCGGACAGCGCGAAATCGTTATCAATTGGCAGGTTTCAGATAGTGACAAACAAACCATTGCCGAATTGCAAGGCAGCATGACGCGGCTCTTAAAAGATAATAATATCGAAGGTACGCCTATATATAATACGGAGATTGCTACAACTAAAATTGAAGACATATACCACCCCGTCGGCTTTATCAGGCTCGGCGACGATCTTCAATCGGTTGTAAATTGGGATTACTCGGTCAAAGGTATTCCCAATTTGTATCATTTTTCAACGGCTTTGTTTCCGAGTGCAAAGTCCATCAACCCCACAGCAGCCGGTTTTTGTTTTATTGAACACCATTTATCTTTATGCAAATTCTTCAAATATCACCTACCTATAAGCCAGCCTATATCTACGGTGGTGTAACGGTTTCCATTAGCTTATTGTGCGAAACCTTAGCCACACAAGGACATGATGTGACGGTTCTAAGCACAACGGCAAATGGCAAGGAAGATTTACAGGCACACACACATGAGCCTGCGTGGGTAGATGGGGTCAAAACATTTTATTTCCCGTGTTTGACCAAAGGGACAAAGCAATTTTCGCCGCCTATGTTGTGGTGGCTATGGCATAATGTACAACGATTTCAGGTTGTGCATCTCCATTCTTGGTGGAATTTTGATGCCCTTTTCTCCGCAATGATATGTCGTATTCGGGGCGTAAAACCCATTTTTTCACCCCGTGGTATGTTAAGCCAATATTCTACAAAAGGGGTATTAAGACGTTTTTTTAATAGAACATTTGGCAGATTTGCCTTAAAATATAGCTATTTACACGCCACAGCACCGAAAGAATTGATTGAATGTTTGCCGATTATACCCGACTGGAAACATATCGTATTACCAAATTTGATGGTTGTGCCGAATATAGAAAATATAAATACCCGAGCATCCGCATCAAACGGTGATATGGGTAAGGCTTCGCAAAATTATCTTTTTTTCTCTCGTATCCACCCAAAAAAAGGTTTAGAAAATCTATTTGAAGCACTTGCAAAACTGCCTTTTGAATGGACATTAACAATAGCGGGTGATGGTGATGAGCAGTATATTCAATCGTTAAAAAATAAAGCAGAGAAATTGGATATATACTTGAAAATCAATTGGATAGGGTGGGTGAATAGTACGGACAAATACACTTTTTTGCAAAAAGCGGATATTATGCTACTGCCCTCTTTTAATGAAAATTTTGCAAATGTTGTTATCGAGTCTTTGGCTGTAGGTACGCCTGTCATGATTTCTCGCCAAACGGGTTTGTCCGACTATATCGAAAAAGAAGATTTGGGTTGGATATGTGATACTTCGGTGCTAAGTATCTACGAAACATTGATAAAAACTTATGTTGAAAAAGAAAAATATGATGCCATTGCAGCCCGAGGGGCGGCATGTATCCAACGAGATTTTGCCCCCTCAGTATTGGCACAACAATACGTGCGTTTTTATGAAAAATGTATAGGTTTTAAGGCGAAAAAAAGCAAAATTCTTTGAGTAATTTATTTAAACACCCATGTCACCGCTTGAATTATGTGTTACGTAAAGGTTCAATTGGTGGCACGGGTTGAAACACCACTATGCACAACGCCAACAAAATAACACCCCTGCTTATCACCTACAACGAAGCACCCAATATTGCCCGCACATTGGACAAATTGATATGGGCAAAACGCATTGTGGTCATAGATAGTTTTAGCAACGATGAAACGCTCGAAATACTCAAAAAATATCCACAAGTAGCCCTTTATCAACGTCCGTTTCAGTCTTTTGCTGACCAGTGTAATTTTGGCTTGAGTAAAATTGAATCTGAATGGGCTTTATCACTTGATGCAGATTATGTTTTAGATGATATGATGATTGAAGGGATACAAGACTTAGAACTTGATGCTGATAAAACACTTGCTTACCAAGCCCAATTCAAATACGTCATTTTTGGAAAACCTTTGCGTGGAACGCTATACCCACCGCGTAAAGTGCTATATGCCAAAGACAAAGCACGCTATGAAAATGATGGACATGGGCATAAAGTCAAAATTGAAGGCGAAATGGGTACTTTGAAAGGCAATATCCTTCACGACGACCGCAAATCTTTCTCCCATTGGTTGGCTTCGCAGGATAGGTATATGAAAAAAGAAATTGACAAGTTGAAAACGACCCCCCTCAGTCATTTAGGCTTCAACGACCGTATTCGGTCTTTGATAATACCTGCACCATTTGTCGTGTTATTTTATTGTTTATTCATCAAAAGGGGTATATTTGATGGTTGGAGAGGGTGGTACTACGCTTTTCAACGGATGGTAGCTGAAATGATTTTTTCTATTCGATTAATTGAATCAAAACAAAATTAGACGTTTCCTCCTAATTCTACTATGGCAGTCTAATAATTTAAAAAAATCCAAAAACAGACCCCCCTTCCTGCCAAGCATGAAAAAAGTATCTTAGAGTGCTAAAGTAGAATTGAATAAGTTTAAAGAATACGATTATAAAATATGTGTGGAATCTGTGGCATAATATCCCTTTCTAAAAAAACACTTTCGCCTACGATTGTTGAAAGTGTTTGCAAAATGAACGCTGCCCTTGCGCATCGAGGTCCAGATAATGCTTCAGTATGGCACGAAGGCAGTGTGGCATTGGGACATACTCGACTGTCTATTATTGACCTATCGGAGGCTGGAAACCAACCTATGCTGTCTAATGACAAACGCTATGTTATCACCTTTAATGGAGAAATTTACAACTACCAAGACATAAAAAAACAGACCCCTCAGTATTTTTACCAAAGCCAATCGGATACCGAAAGCCTTTTGGCAGGATATAAACAATGGGGGGAGCAAATGCCCGAATATCTGAACGGTATGTTTGCTTTTGCGGTTTGGGATAAAGAAAATGAAAGCCTTTTTATTGCTCGTGACCATATCGGTATCAAGCCGTTGTATTATGCACAAGTAGGTGATTATTTTCTTTTCGCCTCCGAAATTCGGGCATTATTAGCTTCAGGACTGGTTGAGAAAATATTGAATACACACGCAATTGGGGAGTATCTGCGCTATCAAACCGTATATGCGCCGAATACCCTCATAAAAGGGGTGAAAATGTTGTTGCCTGCTCATCGGTTAAAAATTCAAAATGGGCAGGTGACAACAAATTGTTATTGGCATTTTGACAACGAAAAAGCGTCCGCTTCTGTCGAAGGAGATAGAAAAACAGTAGAGAAACAAGTGCGCCACTCGTTGCAAAAAGCGGTGGATAGGCAAATGATGTCAGATGTACCTTTTGGGGCGTTTTTGTCGGGTGGCATTGATTCCAGTATTATTGTCAGTTTGATGCGACAGGTAACTTCGGGCGATATAAACACATTTACCATTAGTTTTGCCGAAAAAAAGTATGATGAATCGCCTTATGCGCGCACTATAGCGGAAAGATTCAACACAAAACACCACGAAATACACCTATCTCCTGATTATTTTTTAGAACACTTACCTCATGCTTTAGATGCACTCGACCACCCTTCGGGCGATGCAGTGAACACCTATATGGTAGCCAAAGCGACGAGAGAACAAGGTATCAAAATGGCATTATCGGGCTTGGGTGGCGATGAGTTGTTTGGCGGGTATCCCATTTTTAAGCAAAGTATGCAATTGCAAAAAATGCAGTTTTTGAATAGTGTGCCTCAATTTATCCGCCAAGGTATAGGTATATTGGTAAAAAAAGCGACCCCCTCAGTATCCAAACATAAAATGGCAACCGTTTTGAGCCAAGAAAAGGTGAATATAACAACTGCCTATCCCTATTTTAGAGAAGTTTTTACAGAAAATCAACGCAGCAACTTGCTGAAAAATGGCTATGCCGCCGCGAATAACAACGGTTACCTATTTTCTCAAATCAATAATGCTGAAAAGTACGCTGATATGCCTGTTTACAGCCAAGTGTCAGTAGCAGAAATGAGTGGCTATATGCAAAACGTGTTGTTGAGGGATAGCGACCAAATGAGTATGGCACATGCTTTAGAATTGCGCGTACCCTTGTTGGATATTGATTTAATTTCTTTAGCGTTAAATATTCCAGATATTTTCAAACAAGGCAAAGGCAACAAGCCGCTTTTCACCGCAGCCGTTACTGATTTGATACCCCCCTCAGTATTTAATCGCCCAAAAATGGGTTTTTTGCTGCCTTTTGAACGGTGGATGCGCCACGAGTTAAGAGATTTTTGTGCCTCCCGATTGGCTATTTTAATAGAACGTCCCGAATTTCACGGTGCAGCCATTCAAACCATGTGGCAATCCTTTTTGGCAGAACAAAAAGGGATAACATGGTCGCGTTTGTGGACATTGGTGGCGTTGGGACATTGGTTAGATATAAACAAAATTGAAAGTTAATTTTACAATAAAACCCTATTTCCATGAGAAAAATTTTAGGCATTTCTGCTTTTTACCATGATTCGGCTGCTGCGCTCACTGTCGGTGGGAAAGTCGTTGCCGCCGCCCAAGAGGAGCGTTTTACAAGAGAAAAACACACGCCCAAGTTTCCAATAGAGTCTATCAAATACTGTTTAGAGTTTAGTGGATACGACATTGACGAGTTAGACGCTATTATTTTTTACGATAAACCGCTTCTGAAATTCGAGCGTTTGTTGGAAACGTATTATGCTTTTGCGCCACAAGGGTTGCGCTCTTTTTTAAAAGCCATTCCCGTTTGGCTCAATGAAAAGATGTTTTTGAAAAGAGAAATCTATGAAAACCTTAACAAAATTGGCAAATACGATAAGAAAAAGGTCAAATTGCTTTTTCCCGAACACCACTTATCCCATGCAGCCAGTGCTTTTTATCCTTCGCATTTCCATGAATCCGCTATTTTGACCATTGATGGTGTAGGGGAGTGGAGTACATGTTCTATAGGGTATGGCAACGATAAGGAAATCAAGATTTTGAAAGAAATGAATTTCCCCCATTCTGTGGGGTTGCTTTATTCAGCGTTCACTTATTTTTTGGGTTTTACAGTCAATTCTGGTGAATACAAATTGATGGGTCTTGCTCCTTATGGCAACCCGAATGCAGAAGAGACCGCCAAATTTGTAGAAATTATCAAAGACAAATTGGTAGATATTAAAGAAGATGGGTCAATTTGGCTTGACCAAAGCTATTTCAACTATGCCACAGGCTTGCGTATGGTTCATGACGATAAGTGGGAGGCTATATTTGGTTTCAAAAGACGGGGTTCAGAAGACGAATTGCTCCAGCACCATTGCAATTTAGCCTTAGCCATCCAGTTGGTAACGGAAGAAATCGTCTTGAAATTGGCAGCAGAGGCAAAACGATTGACAGGCTCAAAAAACCTCTGTATGGCTGGTGGCGTGGCGTTGAATTGTGTCGCTAATGGCAAATTACTGTTATCCAATCTGTTTGAAGGCTTGTTCATTCAACCCGCCGCAGGTGACGCAGGTGGTTCTTTGGGGGCAGCATTGGCAGGCAGCCATATGTACTTCAGCGAAGCCCGATATTTTAATGGCAGTACCGATATTATGCAAGGTTCATATTTAGGTCCATCTTATTCGGATAAAGAAATTGAGACAACTTTGAAAAGGGTAAAAGCAGTGTATAAAAAATATGACAATTTTGCTGATTTAACCCAAGTTATAGCCGAAAAAATAGCTGGAAACAATGTGGTAGGTTGGTTTCAAGGCAGAATGGAATTTGGTCCAAGAGCTTTGGGCAATCGCAGTATCATCGGTGATGCCCGCAGTTTAGATATGCAGAAAAAACTGAATTTAAAAATCAAATATAGAGAAAGTTTCCGTCCGTTTGCCCCCTCAGTATTGGCAGAGGACACAGCTGACTATTTTGATTTGAAAAAAGAATCGCCTTATATGTTGCTCATTGCACCAGTATCTGAAAAGCGACGTAAAGAAGTACCCGAAAATTATTTCGATATGCCTTTGTGGGACAGATTATACTTCCAACGCAGTGATGTTCAGTCTATTACACATTTAGATTATTCTGCAAGAATTCAAACAGTGCATAAAGAAACAAATCCACGTTATCACGCTTTGATTGAGGAATTTAAGCGTCAAACAGGTTACGCGCTTATCATCAATACCAGTTTCAATGTACGCGGCGAGCCTATAGTATGCACTCCGCACGATGCTTATCGCTGTTTTATGAGTACGGAT
>JAYVKQ010000467.1:0-3710 GCA_043768285.1 Saprospiraceae bacterium
GCTTTAGCATAAGCAACTACGTCTTTAATATCCTCTTGGGTATAAAAGCCACCATATGGCGTACCATCAAATTTTTGAGGTTGTTCAGAATAATGCCCGACAAGGGTCTCCTTACGGATTGAACCGATTTGGGTCAATTTCGGGTATTTTTTTATCTCAATACGCCAACCCTGGTCTTCGGTAAGATGCCAATGGAAGGTATTCATTTTATGCACCGCCAACAAATCAATAAATTTTTTGACAAAAGAGACGGAAAAAAAATGCCGACCCGCATCGAGCATCAAGCCGCGATGCACGTATCGAGGATTGTCCTCAATCTCGACACAAGGCACTTTCCAGCCACCTTTTTTACCGATTTTAGAAGCCGAATATATATCTGGCGGCAATAATTGCATCAACGATTGCACCGCGTAAAACATACCACGTTCAGTATTGGCGCGAATATTAATTTGCTGCCCCGTCACGCTCAATTGATACCCCTCAGTGCCAAGAGCCTTATCGTCTGTTTTGAGGAAAAAAATAACATTTCTATCCGTTTTCGCCTTATTTATATCTTGAATAGAGACACTCGTGCCATCCATTTTCAAACGGCTTGCCAACAAATCGGCAATCGGTTGCGCTTCTGGCACACCTATATATATGATGGTTTTGCTGGTAATAATAAAATTACCCGCCACAGTATTGAGCTTCAAGGGTTTGGGGATAATACTAATAGGCGTATTTTGCGCATGAATAAAGGACAAAGCTGCAAAAATACAAAACAGGATAGCACGTATTTTTCTCATTGGAATATTTTGAAAATGAATAATGGGTAATTAAAGATGGATAACACGCTGCAATATCTACATTTTATAAAACTAAAAAAAATGTATGGCTATATTTAAGCACTAAGTTCTTGTAAAAAAAAAAATCACCCGCTATAAATTACTACATCGTCATGCTTATAGATAAAAGAATAGATTTACAAAACCGACCCCCTCAGTATTTTCAAAAAAATGCCCTCATAAAATTCAACTCCATTAACAAATATAATAAAAATAAATTTGTTAATAATTGGAAAAATGTTTGGTAATCCAAATTATATTTCTACATTTGATACAAACAAAAGCGTTTTATTTACTATCCGAGACAAAAAGAAAATATTTTTTAAAAAATAAATATGAAAATATTTTTTAATGTAAAAAGACTATTTTATCTTTACATTAAATAAAATATTAATGCAAAAATATTGCTCTCAAACCACATTTTTCTAACCAAAATGTCTCAAGATGAATATTACATTCGACGAATTGCGCCAAATCAAGCACAGTCTTCCACACGGAAGCGTTAGCCGTATCGCTAAAGAACTCGACAAAGACGAACAAGAAGTTCGCAATTATTTCGGTGCATCTAAGTATAAAGGCACCATGAATGATTGGCATTACGAACCCGGACCAAGCGGTGGTATTGTCAATATTAAAGACACATCTATTTTGGAGTATGCCCGACAAATTTTACGCGAAGCAGAACGAAGTTGAAAAAGGACACAGTAATTAACGCTTAACGTAAAAGGCTTTCATCCGTGTGGTGAAAGCCTTTTCTGTTGTTATACACTTACCCCCTCAGTATTTTTAATACTTATTGTCAATATTTGCTTTTTATATTGTTACAAATTTAATATTATAAAAATAAATGTTTTAAAATTGTATAAAATATTTATTTTTACAAACATTTAAAACTAATTTTGTCCCGTTAAACATACTTTATCATTCGCCAAAGCAAAAACCATGTCTAACGCATCAAACGACCCAGCTACACTTGCCTCAAAGTTTATTAACCAAACCAACAAATCTGTGTTTTTGACGGGCAAAGCAGGTACAGGTAAGACAACTTTCCTGAAATCCATCATCGAAAAAACGCACAAGCGGGCGGTTATCGTTGCGCCTACGGGTATTGCCGCTATAAATGCAGGAGGCGTAACAATTCATTCTCAATTCCAATTGCCATTTGGGGCATATATCCCGTCTCATGCCATGCCCTCAATGCCAAATGCCACCGTTGTAGTCAATAATATGGAGACTTTGCGCAGTCAAGTCACGATGACGACACCCAAAAGGCGGACGTTGCAAACCTTAGAATTATTGATTATTGACGAAGTAAGTATGCTTCGAGCCGATGTGTTAGATGCTATTGATGCCACATTACGGCGCGTACGCGGCGATTATTTTCGACCATTTGGCGGGGTGCAAGTGCTGTTTATTGGCGATTTGATGCAATTACCACCCGTAGTAAAGAATGAGGAATGGGCAATATTGAAAGACTATTACGAAGGTATGTTTTTCTTCCACGCCAAAGTGCTACAAGAGGAACGCCCTCAATATATTGAGTTGGAAAAAATATATCGCCAAAACGACCTTATTTTTATCAATATCTTAGAAAATCTGCGCAATAATCGCATGAATAAAGCCGATATGGAGATATTGAATAAATATTATAAACCCAATTTCAAACCCACTACCGAAGATAATTATATCACTTTGACGACCCATAACGCCAAAGCCCATCTACAAAATCAAGAATCGCTGGAAGCACTACAAGGCGTGGTACACCGTTTCAAAGCCGAAATACAAGGTACTTTTCCCGCCATGAGTTACCCTACGGACGAAGAATTGGTTTTGAAAATAGGCGCGCAAGTTATTTTCATAAAAAATGACCCCTCGGGGCGGCAGCGTTTTTTTAATGGTAAAATCGCAATTATTCACAGTATGTCGGACGAGGGTATAGACGTGCGTTTCAAAGATGAAGAAGAAACTTTTACCGTCAATCAATACGAATGGCGCAATATTGAATACAAAACCGACCCAAATACCAAAGAAATTGAAGAAAATGTGATAGGCACTTTCACACAATATCCCCTCAAATTGGCGTGGGCAATCACGGTTCACAAAAGTCAAGGCTTAACCTTTGAACGCGCCGTGATTGATGTTAATGGGGCTTTTGCGCCAGGTCAGGTGTATGTGGCATTGTCCCGCTTGAAGTCGTTAGATGGGTTGGTTTTGAGTTCAAAAATAGCCACGCGTGGTATATATAGCGATGAGCAAGTCATCCGTTTTGCAACCAATAAAAAAGCTCCCGATGAAATAAATGGCATATTAGAAATAGAAATTTACGCTTTTTTAAAAGAATTACTCTACAAAACCTACGATTTTACGCGTCTTATCGGGTCTTGGAAGCGGCATATATTGAGTTACGAAAAATATGACAAAGCCGAAGGCAAGTCAGAAAAGCAAAAACATGAAGCATGGGCAACTACCCAACACGATATATTAGAACCGATGAAAAAACACGGCGATACTTTCCTCACTCAATTGCATATCAATTTGGATAAAAATCCGCCTAATTTAGCATTTGTCGCACAACGATTGGTGGCTGCGAATACCTATTTTTCTACCGCATTTGAAGAAACCCTACGCGCTGTGCGTATCCAGAAAGAAAAAATGCGGATTTTATCTAAAACAAAAGCCTATCAAGAAGAATTGATGGAGTTAGAAACACAATTAGGCGACTATTTGAATGATTTTAAAAAAGCGGCGGTTTTGGTGCAAGGAGTTTTGGCGGGGAGAGAGATTACGAAGGAGGATTTTAAAGTGTCCGCTACAAAGTGAATAAATCTTACACCCCTCAGTATTTTCGAGCATTTTATATATTATTTTCAATATTACTATACAAAT
>JAYVKQ010000468.1:0-5087 GCA_043768285.1 Saprospiraceae bacterium
TTCATTTTTAAAACTTTTTAAATTATTGATAATAAATAACTTATGCTTATTAGTGCATACACTAATAAAACATCAAAGATAAAAATGAAACCTCTAACAACGATAGACTTGAATGAAATTCAACAATTTTCGCCCATAATACTGAGGGGGTGGTCGATACGCCAAAATAGGTTGAATTTCAGAAATGAAAGCAACTTTTGAATAGACTGGAATTGTATTAAAATAAACAGGCGATGCTTCAAAAGCAGGCACTTTTGGCATGTCTGTTTTATGAAATTCGGTGAATTTGAGGTCAGCTTTGACGTATTTTTTTTCGTGCTGGGTACAGCCTTTATGCTCTTTCTTTTCCTTACAGGCCTTTGCCATCATTGCATTTTGGCAACAAGGGTGCATTTTAGCAATGGTAGGGTCGGGTTTTTCCTCATCTTTATCACATTTATGGTCAATATCGAAAAGCGATACCTCGTACTGCCCCATGCACAAACAGTACATCGTATTAATGCTAAAACCCATTGTCGAAACCATCGTAACGACGACGAGAAAGCCTACAGTAATATTTTTAAAAATGCTTTTCAAAATTTTCTTTTTAAAATCCCCTGCAAAATTAATGCAAATAAGAGACCCATGCATCACAAAATTGTCACAGTGTGTGGTGATATTAGTCATGTAAAACAATCTCGATAAATCCATCGTTATAAAAACTGAATTTCTAATCTTATGTTTTATGAAAACTGATAATTTTAAGAGTTTGCCTTTGTTTTCAATGATAGTACTTATTTTATCGTCATTTATTTTATTAGGCAATGAAAAAAATTTAATCGGTAAATCACCTAATTTAATAGGTATTTCACCTGACAGTTTAAAGGCAGAACACATAATTCTGGTTTTTATTCCCTCGTGTTCCCATTGTCGAAAGGCTGCGGTGCGCTTGGAAAAAGATTTTGAAAAGAATGGGAATATCACGGGCTTGACCGCTACAGAGTATAAAAATGACCTCAAAGAATTTAGAGACTCTTTTAATATTACGTTTCCTGTAGTGACTGTTGAAAAACCTCAACTTCGGAATTATTTTAAAAAAATCCCTCGATATGTCTATGTAAAAGACAGCCTAATTATCAATGTTACAGATTCTTTATTGGTCAGCCCGTTTGAAAATCAGATGAAAAGTAAAAATCGGTAATTCTTAAATTGTACACAACTTTTCCGCTGCTGCCTCCAATACATCCTCCGTTTTAGCAAAACATACCCGAATGACTTTGGCATCTATATTATTGGTGTAAAAAACGGAAACGGGAATAACTGCGACACCCAATTCAGTCGTCAATCGTTTTGAAAAATCGAAATCATTTTCATTACTAACATCTTGATAATCAAATAATTGAAAATAAGTGCCTTCTGATTTTAAGGGTTTAAAACGGCTGCCTTCCATGAGTTTTAAAAAATAATCCCGCTTGTTTTGATAAAAATTAGGCAGACTCAAATAGTTGTTTTCATCTTCTAAAAACTCAGCAAAGGCATATTGCACAGGCGTATTCACTGAAAAAACATTGAATTGATGTACTTTCCGAAACTCTGCCATGAGGTAATCGGGCGCTACCACATAACCCATTTTCCAACCCGTAGCGTGAAATGTTTTACCAAAAGAATAAGATGCAATACTGCGTTTAAAAAGATTGGGATAGCGTAAAACGCTCGCATGGGCTTGTCCATCAAATATCAAATGCTCATAAACCTCATCGCTCAATATCAAAATTTCAGTATTATTTGTAATGCGCTCCAAATTGCGTAAATCACTGTCTTTCAAGGTTTTACCCGTTGGATTGTGTGGCGTATTGATGATAATCATTCGAGTTTTGGGCGTGATTAATTGCTCAAAAGCCACCCAGTCAATTTCATAATTCGGATATTCTAAACGGTAGGGAATGACAATACCGCTGCACAATTCTACGCTTGGCGCATAAGAATCATAAGCAGGTTCAATCAAAATGACTTCATCGCCTTCATGGATAAATGCCGCAATAGCCGTGAAAAGCCCTTGTGTGCCGCCCGCAGTTATCGTTATTTCGGTTGTTGGATTAACCGAAGCACCATATAATTTTTCAACCTTTTCAGCCAAGCGACCCCTCAGTATCGGCAGCCCTGCCATCGGTGCATATTGATTCATGCCCTTATTCATATAGTGGCTGACCAGATTTTTCAACCCTTCTGGCGTATCAAAATTCGGAAAACCTTGCGACAAATTAATCGCCTTATGCTGTTCAGCCAATGCTGACATGACTGTGAAAATGGTGGTGCCGACGTTGGGCAGTTTGGATTTGATGGTCATTAGATGTTTTATTTAAAGAATTATTATGCAAAATAGCGATTTTAATTCTTCCTCGTTCTTGAATTTAAATTTAACTTTGCGCCCAATTAAGTTTATTGCCAGCCAATAATAGTGATATTTTATCATAAAAAATTGATTATCAACCATTTGCATTTCACAATTTTTATATCAAAATGTACAAGAAGAAGATTAAATCTGCTCTCATTTCTGTTTTTTATAAAGATGGACTTGAGCCTATCGTCCGTGAACTTGACCGCTTAAAAGTAAAAATTTACTCTACAGGTGGTACCCAAACCTTCATTGAAAGCCTCGGCGTCAAATGCGAAGCGGTCGAGGAATTGACTACTTACCCTTCTATTTTGGATGGTCGTGTCAAGACATTGCACCCAAAAGTTTTCGGTGGTATCTTGGCTCGCCGTGAGGAAGATCACGTGGCGCAATTGGCAAAATTCGATATTCCAGAAATTGACCTTGTTATAGTTGACTTATATCCATTTGAGGAGACTGTAGCTAAAACAAAAAACGAAGAAGATATTATTGAAAAAATAGATATTGGCGGTATTTCGTTGATTCGTGCAGCGGCTAAAAATTTCCGTGATGTAGTCGTCGTACCTGACCGTGAGGATTATGCCTACTTTTTAAATATTTTACAGGAGAAAAACGGCTTTACTGAAATGGGCGAGCGCAAGTTATTGGCGCAAAGGGCATTTAACGTATCGAGCCATTACGATTCTGCCATTTTCAATTGGTTTGCGGCGACCCCCTCAGTAGATAATGCGGAAATCATCAGTAAACCAGAGGCTCCTATTTTCAAACACTCCATTAAGCAATCAGAACCTTTGCGTTACGGTGAAAATCCACATCAAAAAGCAGTTTTCTTCGGTGATTTGACTGAAATGCTTGAAACTTTGAATGGTCGCGCTTTAAGTTTTAATAACCTTGTAGATATAGACGGTGCTATCCGTTTGATGCGAGAATTTAAAAATGACCAACCTACTTTTGCTATTTTAAAACATACAAATGCTTGTGGGGTAGCGACTAAAAAAACAATTTTGGAAGCATGGAAAGCGGCTTTAGCATCTGACCCAATTTCGGCTTTTGGCGGTATTTTAATTTGCAATAAAAAAGTGGATGTGGCAACGGCAGAGGAAATCAATAAATTATTTTATGAAGTATTAATTGCTCCTGAATATGCGCCCGATGCGTTAGCTCTTTTAAAAACTAAAAAGCAGCGTATCTTATTGAAAATCAAAGACTTCTATCAGCATACAACATCGTTTAAAAGCCTTTTAAATGGGGTGATTCAGCAGGATACGGATATGAAAACGGAGACTGAAAAAGACCTGACTTTCGTAACCAATAAGCGACCAACAGAAAGCGAAATTGCTGATTTACTGTATGCCAATATATGTGTAAAACATTTAAAATCAAATGGTATTGCTATCGTTAAAAACCGTCAATTAATAACGATGGGTTGTGGCCAGACTTCTCGTGTCGATGCTTTAAAACACGCGCTCGAAAAAGCCGAACAATTGGGATTTGATGTAAAAGGCGCGGCAATGGCTTCGGAAGCGTTTTTCCCGTTCCCTGATTGCGTAGAAATTGCGGATAAAGCGGGTATAAAAGCAGTAATTCAGCCAGGAGGCTCGGTGAAAGACCAAGATTCAATTAATTATTGCAACGCGCACGATGTCGCTATGGTGATGACAGGAATCCGCCATTTTTTACATTAGTGTTTCAGATTTCAGATTCCAGATTTCAGATTTCAGATTCCAAATTTCAGATTCGATACCCCTCAGTATAAAAACGTTTTTATCTATTTCGTTTGCTGAAATTTGGAATCTGAAATTTGGAATCTGAAATCTGAAATTTAAAATCAGCTTCCTTTTGTAGGGATTTTCCCCGTAGTGATAAACATGTAGGCAAATAGAATAACGACGAGTATTAAACCAAACATAAAAATATTATAACAATAGGTTAAATACCGATATTTTTTTGACAACACTTTTCCAAGAAAATATAAATCGCGCGTCATTGAATTGTATTGAAAATCTGGGTCTTTTATCATTTCCATCATCCCCCATTGAAAATCCTCCAATTTCATATTGAAAAAATTGCCAAAAAAGAGCAAATTAGACCTTTTTTGCTCAATATCTTCTTTGGTCACTTCCCCTTTGGTTACTTTCGGACGTGTAGAAAGCGTAGCAAAAATGATAGAAGTCAAGCAAACTAAGAGCAAAACCACTGTGGGCATTATCAAATAAGGAGACGTTTCTAATTTTGGAACGAGTACCGAAACCGTTATCGAAATCATGATGGTATTGATACTGAGCATCAAATTGGCTTTGTGGTCGGCGAGCGCACTTAGGTTATTATGGGTATTGTAAGTGGTGCGGTACATTGTTTCCACACCTCGACCCAATCCATAATTTTTCAATTCCTGTTTTTGCTGCTTAGCAATCGCTTTCCACTTCATAGCTTCAGCTTCTTCTCTGTCGAGTACTTGAATATCATCAGTAGAAATGCGGTAATTTGGATTGAGCCGCATTTTCTGTTTGCGAAGCTGTAAAATATGCTTCATTTTACGTTGCTCAAAAAGGTCGCGGGCTATGGGCGTATTGTACTGATGAGCCATCATAAAATTCAACTCAAAGTCAATCCACTCTTCCTCATTCATTACCCTATTTTGAATGACCATCAACTCTTGCCGTACTTTTGCCGTTCGTATCCAATAACTTTTTTCACCCAAATGACTCAAATC
>JAYVKQ010000469.1:0-2554 GCA_043768285.1 Saprospiraceae bacterium
AGAAACGGGTAATGATATTGTGACCACCGAGCAATATGGCGCGTTTGAATTGGTTTTTGAGTTTAAATTAAGTGAAGGGGCAAATTCTGGTTTAAAATATTTTGTCAATGAAGCCTTTGATTCGGGCGGCAAATCGGGTATTGGTTTAGAGTTTCAAGTTTTAGATGATGAAAAACATCCTGATGCCAAGGAAGGGGTGGTAGGCAATCGCACGCTCGGGAGCTTGTACGATTTGATACCTTCTTACAAACAGGAAAAGCGTTTCCAAAAGAAAATGGGTGACTGGAACTACGCCAGATTGGTTGTTTATCCAAATAATATCGTACAACATTGGTTAAACGGCTTTAAAGTAGTGGAATATGAACGAAAAAGCAATATCTTTAATGCGCTGGTTGCACGGAGTAAATATGCAAAATATAAAGACTTTGGGGCAGGGGAGAAGGGACATATTCTGTTGCAAGATCATGGTAATAATGTGTCGTTTCGGAATATGAAAATTAGAGCATTGAAATAATCTATCCGTGCCACCGCTTTGAGCGGTGGCACGGATTTAACCACTTTTTTTACATGAAAAACATACTACTATTCCTTCTATTCACAACTTCAACACTATTTGCACAAACTGCCTCTACACTCATATCGCCTCCTTTGCGGGAAGGTGTAGCCGAGAGCGTAGGTATGTCGTCCGAAAGGCTAAAACGCATAGACGCTTTTTTACAAAAATCTATTGACCAAAAGGAAATTCCGGGGGCAGTGGCTATTATTTGTAGAAATGGGACGATTGTTTATCACAAAGCCTTTGGTTCGGCTGATAATACGGCAGGAAGGGGGATGAAAACGGATGATATTTTCCGCATTGCGTCCATGTCAAAAGCGGTGACTTCTACAGCAGTGATGATGCTATGGGAGGAGGGTTTGTTTCAATTGGACGACCCTATTTCGAAGTATATTCCAGAATTTAAAAACCCTACCGTATTGGACAGCCTAAATATGTCCGATATGACCTATACCACAAAACCTGCGGGCAAGGAAATCACTATTCGACATTTATTGACGCACACATCGGGCTTGGGTTATGGCATTATTGACGGCGACCCGCGTTTTAAAGCGATATATAAAAAAGCGGGTATTGTGGATTTATTTACAACAGAACCCGTGAAAATAGGCGATAATATTAAGAAATTAGCCAAATTACCCTTACATCATGTGCCGGGCGAGAAGTTTGTCTATTCAGAGGGTTTAGATGTTTTGGGTTATTTTATCGAGGTGATTTCGGGTATGCCATTCGATGTGTATTTGAAAACGCATATTTTCGACCCCCTCAGTATGAGCGACACATATTTCTATTTGCCCGAAGCAAAAGCCAATAGGTTAGTCAAAATTCAAACCAAAACGGGCGATAATTGGACAAGTTTTAAAGACGATTTTTATGACCCTGACTATCCAATAAAAGGTGCAAAAGCCTTCTTTTCGGGCGGGGCAGGTCTATCAAGTACCGCGAAAGATTATGCTACTTTTCTACATATGTATCTGAATAATGGCGAACTCAATGGCAAACGCTTGTTGAGCCGCAAAACGGTAGAATCCATTATGATGAACCAAGTTGGCGAACTGTTAGGCGGCGCAAAAGCTGACCAGAACTATGGTTTGGCTTTTGGTTTAGTGACTGAAAAAGGGCAATCAAAAGGAGGATTGGGCAGCGAAGGTTTATTTACATGGGGTGGCTATTTTAATACCTATTATTTTGCTGACCCCAAAGAAAGAATCATTGGGGTGTTAATGAAACAGACACAGAAAATTAATGATAATAACCACAGTGGGCGGTTTAAAGCATTGGTTTTTCAAGCGATTGATGATTAGTGTACCCCCTCAGTATTTCTAACTTGCTGCCACTGATTTACACTGATAAAAACAGATAAAACGCAGATTTGGATATAAATTGGTGAAAATCTGTCAAAATCAGTGTTAATCAGTGGCTATTGAAGTGAAATTGAATTAAGCCATTAATAATCAATAATTTATAATGAATAAAATTATCATCTTTATATTTTTTATCTGTTTCATATCAACAACTTTTGCCCAAACCTCAGAACCCAAGCTCAAAAAGATTTTTAATGGAAAAAATCTGAAAGGCTGGGTTGCGCCTGATAGCAATATATGGTGGTCGGCGAGCAAAGGCGTGATGTTCGTTAAAAGTAGTCCGAGCAAAAAAGGGACGATATTGTGGACAGAGAAAAAGTACGAAAACTTTATCCTCCAAGCCGATTTCCTTATGGGCGATGGGGTAGTGGACTCGGGTTTTTTCCTCCGTTCCGAAAATGACCAAGTGCAAATTGGCATATCGGGTTCTTTGAAGCGCGATATGACGGGTTCACCGTATATTCCTAAATTGCGCTATCCCGTAGAGGCAAAAGGGGTGAAAGAACTTTTGAAATTAAAAGACTGGAACACCATGAAAATCAAAGTTGTGGATAAAACCTATACCGTCTGGCTGAATGGGGTAGAGGTGATGACTTATACCTCCGAGAATATGGTTTCTTCGGGCGCAATAGGT
>JAYVKQ010000470.1:0-6997 GCA_043768285.1 Saprospiraceae bacterium
CCCTTCCGATGCCACCATATTGCTCATTTGCAGCATTATTGACACATTAACACCTCCCATTTTCATATTAAACCTATACACTATCCTACAACAATGAAAGAGCAACAAGTTTTCTCAACAATGTCGCCCAAGCGGTGGCGCATTGTGCAAACTATCGGGTCGATATTGACGACCTTGATAGTCATCGGGGCTTGTGTTTATGCCTATACAGTCAGTAATCCGTATAAACCCTTTATTCCTAAAAATTTTAATGCTTTAGATAAAAATTTAGAACAAATTGCGGCGGATACGTCTGTCAGTTGGTCGCGTCATGCGGCGAATGGCTGTTGCGCCGAGCGTCAGCCGATTGTATTGACACCCCTCAGTAGTGGGGCAAATGTGCCGTTGGCGCAGCAAATCAGGGCGGCTTACTATGTCAATATGGACGAAGACCCGCAGAGTTTTTATTCTTTACAAAAAAATAGTTCTAAAATCAATATGCTTATGCCCGATTGGTTGTCGTTGGATGATAATGGTGCGGTGCATGAAAATATTGATACCACGGCGTTTCAGTTTTTGCAAAATCATACCGATATTGCCGTTTTACCCATATTGAAAAATTTTAGAGGCAAATGGGATATACATCATACAGATGACGTATTGAACAACCCAATATTACAAGATATATTCATAAATAATGTTGTTATAACTGTAAAACGTTATGGTTTTAAAGGCGTAAATCTTGATTTTGAAGAAATGCAAGACGCTTGGTTACCCCATTATTATACGTTTTTGGATAAACTATACCATCGTTTTCAAGTCGAAGGATTGACATTAGCCAACGCCTATATTCCTTACAATAGGCAAATTGATATTAAAAAAATCCAAGAACACAGCGATATTGTTTTTGTAGAAGCTTTTAACCAGCAATATGAAACCGAAAATCATCAAGGAATTGCACCCCTAAAATGGGTGGAACAATGGATGAATGTCGTGACAGCGCAAATGCCTAAAGAAAAATTGGTCTTGTGCTTGCCCACATATGGTATGGATTGGGGCAAAAAAAGCAATGAAACCAAACAATTAAGCTATCGCATAGCCTTGAGCATTGCCGACGAAGCGGGGGCAAAAGTGAAATTTAATCCCGCAACCTACAATCTTGAATGTGAATATACGGATAGTGATACCGTGCCACACAAAATATTTTTTACAGATGCGGTCACGACATTCAACCAAATGCGCACGGCTACACACTACGGTTGGCGCGGCGTAGCGATGTTTCGCATGGGTGATGAAGACCCGCGCACTTGGTCTTTTTATGATAAAGATTTGAGTACCGAAGCCTTAAATAATGGTGGTTTTGACATATACAATACCCTCGCTACCGCAATTATTCCAGAAGATGTGGAATATACGGGCGTGGGCGGCGAGGTATTGAACGTGGTGACAGAACACCCTTCGGAAGGGGCAATTCGATTCGATTATGATAAAAATAATCACATTATCACCAACGAATATTATGATAAATTGCCGACTTCTTACGTCATTGAGCAATATGGGCACTCGTCCGAAAAGAAATTAATTTTGACATTTGACGATGGTCCCGATAAGGAATATACGCCGCAAGTGTTGGATATTTTGAAAAAAGCTAACGTGCCAGCCGTATTTTTTATCATTGGTAAAAACGCGGAAGCCAATCCTGATCTATTGAAACGCATCCATGATGAGGGTCACGAAATTGGCAACCATACCTTTTATCACCCCGATTTGAATACTTCGTGGCAGTTTCGTAAAGATGCCGAATTGGTGATGACACGCCGCACTATTGAGAGCATTACGGGCAGTTCGACCATACTATTTCGTCCGCCATACAACCCTTACAACGAACCCGCTACGGTGGATCAATTGTCATCTTTTTTATTGGCAAAAAGTCATAACTACTTGATTATCAGCGAGAGTATTGACCCTTTGGACTGGAAGTCGGGCATATCAGCCGATACCATTTTGCAGCGTATTATCTATAAAGTGGATGTTAAGCACTATGGTAAAGTTATCCTTTTGCACGATGCAGGTGGTAAGCGCGAGGCAACGTTGCAAGCCCTCCCGATGATAATTGATAGCATGAAAGCGCGTGGCTATTCATTTATTTCGTTGGCTGAAATGACGGGCAAAACGAAGGCAGAACTGATGCCCAGCATCAATACAGAACAACGCCCTTTGACCCGTGCGTATCGTGCTATGTCTGATTTTTTTGTATATGTCAATAATATCTTGACTGTAATTTTCATTATTACGATGGTTTTGGGCGTTTTGCGCTTGGTGATTATTTTGACATTTGCTGTCAAACAACATATCAAAGATAGAAAAGAAAAACTGCCCGAATTTACACCCCCCCTCAGTATTATGGTGCCTGCCTACAACGAAGAAGTGGGTGCAGTAAGTACGATTGCGAGTTTGCTCAATCAAAATTATCCGAATTACGAAATCGTTTTTATTGACGATGGCTCGAAGGATAATACCTATCAAGTCGTATTAGATGCTTACGGCGACAACCCCAAAGTGCGGGTTTTGACAAAGCCCAACGGCGGCAAAGCTTCGGCATTGAACTATGGTTTGCATCGTTGCTTTAATGAGTTTGTAATATGTATTGACGCGGATACTATATTGGATCCCAATGCTTTATACAATTTAGTGCAGCCGTTTTCTAACCCGCGCGTAGGTGCGGTAGCGGGTAATGTGCGTGTAGGGAACGAGGTCAATATGCTGACCCGTTGGCAGAGTATTGAATATATCACGGCGCAAAATTTTGACCGCATGGCGTTCGCCAATTTGAATTGTATCACAGTGGTGCCGGGTGCAATTGGCGCGTTTCGCCGGCAAGCCATTGGTTCGGTGGGTTGGTATGAGGTGGATACCTTAGCGGAAGACTGCGATTTGACGGTGCGTATAATTCGTAAAGGCTATACGGTGGTGCAAAACAACAAAGCTGTAGCCATCACGGAAGCCCCAGAGAGTATGCAACAGTTTTTGAAACAGCGTTTCCGTTGGAGTTTTGGGATTATGCAAGCGTTTTGGAAAAATAAAAACGTGTTGTTCAATCGCCATTTTGGGTCTTTGGGTTTTGTGGCATTTCCTAATATGTTGTTTTTTGGTTTGCTATTTCCATTACTTGCACCAATTGCAGATATAACTTTAGTTATCAACATTTTAATGAATATTTTTAAAGAAACATCACAAAATGAGGGCGGTGCGGGTTATCAAGATGTACCTTTTTTGGAGCAATTCCAATTAATTTTACTCTATACTGCCTTCGTTTTGGTTGATTTTGGCGTATCCATCGTAGCATTTATCATACAAAAAGAACCGCTTTGGAAGCTTTGGGCTTTGATACCCCAGCGTTTTGCCTATCGCCCTCTGCAATATTACGTTTTATTTAAAGCCTATAAAAAAGCCTTGAAAGGTGAATTGATGGGGTGGGGGGTCTTGAAACGAACGGGCAGTATTGGCAAAGTAGAGGTTAATGCTAAGGTTTAGGAAATTATTTACATTTTTTAAAAAAATATACGTTAATTTTGTGGGTGTAAACGCCCCCCTAACCCCCAAGGGGGAACAACTTAGGAAGTATGTTAAAATTTAAGCATTAATTTTTGAATACTTCGGATTTGTTCCCCCTTGGGGGTTAGGGGGCTTTCATTCTGATATAAAAAACAACAACCGTGAACACGCAAATAAGAACTATCGGCGCAATCATCGCTATACTGCTCGGTGCGTACCCCCTCAGTAGTCAGACCCCCACTGCCCAGTTCGCTACTTGGAAAGACAATCGGAAGGCGGCATATACCATCATTCATGATGATTATTCCAACTATTTGACCAGTATATTTCAATATGCCTACCCCCTCGCCACCGAGCGCGGCATTAAGTTTTCTTTTGGTGCTATCACCAATACGTGTGGGCAAACAGAATGGGCAAACGCGCGTACCATGATGTCGAAAGGGCATGAGTGCATAAATCATTCGCACAGCCATAAATGCGGTGGGACGAGTTGTGGCACTTTGGATAAATACAGCGAAACAGATTTTACAACAGAATTGGATTTATCAACCCAGTTGATAGTCGCCAATACGGGCAAACACCCCTTGTTTTTTATACACCCGTTCGACCAATTTTCAGAACCGATTATAAATAGATTAAAAGATTTGGGTTATATCGGCACAAGGGCAGGTGCGCGCGATATTGTAAATAACGCTGATTTTAAGGACTATATGTATATGAATTATCACGTATATAGTGGTTCACCCGAAACTTTGGCGGCATTAAACCCAGCTATTGATGAGGTGATAGCGAAGGGCGGCTATGTCATGCGCGAATTTCATGGTATTGGCGACCCTTACTACGGTTCTATATCAGTCGCGGATTATACGAACCATTTGAATTATATAAAATCGAAGATAGACGCGGGGCAAATATGGTCTGCCACCGCTTCGGAAGTAATCAGTTATAAATTGCAACGCGATGGTTATCAACCTGTTATAAACGTTTCGGATAAGGGCAAAAAAATGGTTGTCGCGTTTACTAAATTAAAAAATTTAGACCCCTCAGTATTTCGAACCCCTATGACGCTCAATTTGGATATGAAAGATACGGCGGTTTATATCGTCTATCAAAATGGTAATCGGTTGGGCAAAACGCAAAAAGGGCTTTTTACAACCAATATTTACCCCCACGTAGGTAATCTTATTTTAGAAAAAGAATTGCCAGAGATGTATGTTAAAAAAGAAAAAGAAGGGGCAGATAGGGTGACAAATAAATTGGTGCAAAATACTGGCAATCAACTATTTATCAATAAAAAAGAAGAAACTGCCCCATCTTCTACTTCGGGCATTATGGTGACATCCGAAGGGCGATTAAAATCGCCCGCTATTGATATTATACCCGAAAAGTTATCAATAGCGGGCGATTTTAATCGCCCTTCGGATAGTAATACCAACGCACTTTTTTCTTCTAATACAGTGGTAACTAACGAAAATTTGCCCCCTATTTTTATATATCCAAATCCCGCCAAAGACTGCGTGATACTCGATATAAAAAACGCAGATTTGAAAGGAACTATTTTAATTGAATTGGTTTCGATATTAGGTAATATTGTAAAACAAGAAAAAATTGAAGCACAAAATAATCCCACATTTCGCTTTGATTTGTATGGCGTAAATAATGGCGATTATTTTATCCGATTGTATGGTATGGATAAAAATTTGGTGACGCAAAAGGTGATGATAATGCGGTAAATGTATATCTTTTTTGGAGATAGATTTTTAAACAAATAGGTCACATAGCAATTCCGCGTATGCACAAAAGAGGTATTGTTCATTAATTTCCATATCCGCAGGGCGATTGAAATCGCCCGCTATTGATTTTGACCACGAAAACCCATCAATAGGGGGCGATTTCAATCGCCCTGCGGATATGGAAATTAATGAACAAATACCTTTTTTGTTCATATACGAAATTGCTGTTTTATCTTATAATTCATATTCTAAATTATTGATTACCATTAATTTGCATTTAAAAAAACATATTAACTACACAAAGTAACACGCATTTTATGAGCAAAATACTCTACACTATTAGTAGTATCACGTTGTTGGTACTTAGTATTTTCACCCCCCTCAGTAGTCAAACGCCCACGGCAAGTTTTGCTACATGGAAAAATAACAACAAAGCGGCATATGTAATTATCCATGATGATTATGGTGATGTCACTACACCTGGTATTGTGCAACACGCTGATAATGAAGCATTTACACGCGACATTAAACTCACTTTTGGCGCAATCACTTCTGTTTGTGAACCCGGGGATTGGACAAATGCCAAGAACATGATAGCGCACGGGCACGAGTGTATCAACCATTCGCATAGCCACTATTGCGCGCAACCCGTTTCGTGGTGTCCCTCGCAAGTGTATACACCCGCCGATTTCTCTACTGAATTAGGGCTTTCTACGGATTTAATACGCAGTAATACAGGCGTTGCGCCGCGTTTTTATATCCATCCTTACGACCTTTCGACTGATGAAGTTATCAATTATTTGAAAGGATTGGGCTATCTTGGTACGCGCGCGGGCAATCAAGAAGCCGTCAATTCGGCAGATTTCACTGACCCATACCGCTTGAATTATCACGTTTTTCAACCGACTTCAAATTTGGCGCAATTGAACGCTGCCATAGATGCGGGTGTCACATCGGGCGGTTTGATTTTACGCGAATTACATGGCGTTGAAGACGGTTCGTGGGCAACGGTAAGTTTGGCAAATTATAGAAGCCATTTGGATTATGTCAAATCCAAAATGAACGAAAAATTGATATGGTCTGCCACAATTACAGACGTTTTGACCTACAAAATGCAGCGTGATGCCTATCAGCCTAATGTATCTTATGCCGCAGCAAGCAATACCATAACCGTTTCGTTCAATGAACTAAAAACCATTGACCCCTCAGTATTGCGCACTTCTGTAACAGTAAATGTTAATTTGAATGGTATCGCAGGCAATTATGATGTTTTGCAGGGCGCAAATTCTGTGGCATCTATACGCTCTGGTAATATTGTATCGTTCAACGTCTATCCACATCAAGGCGTGGTGACCTTGAAATGTAAGGATTGTGGAATAGTTACACCGCCTACTGACCCCGTGTTGGGCTGTTTGAAAGCATCTTATTTCACGAATATCAATTTGACAGGAACACCTACCGTAGTGCGCGCCGAAAATAGCATTAATTATAATTGGGCATCGGCGGCTCCTATCGCACCTATTCCCGTTGATAATTTCTCTGTGCGTTGGGAAGGGGACATTAATCCTAATGTATCTGGGCTATATACTTTCACGGCTTCCGCAGACGATGGCGTGCGCTTATGGGTTAATAATCAATTGATTATAGATAAATGGATTGACCAATCTGTTACAATATATAGTGCTACGATTAACTTAATAGCTGGGCAAAAAGTGCCTATCAAGTTGGAC
>JAYVKQ010000471.1:0-4902 GCA_043768285.1 Saprospiraceae bacterium
CTTTTTAAAAGACGTATTGAAAAATTTCAATATGAAATACCGTATATTAACACCTACAAACCGTATTATAAACCTTTGCAATATTACTTCAAAGAAAAAATCCATGTTACTTTTATTTATTCTTTAGTTAATTGTTTTGATATTGTAACTACACCATTACCTGTATTTGTCTGATTATTAACATAATTTATTCCAAAATTTAAAATTCGATTTAACCTACCACGAGCAACAGGGCTTAAGCTTGATACCCATGAACCTTTTGCCAATTTGCTGAACTGTGCTGCATTATATTTACTGAAAATTGTTATTCCTTGTGGAACTGCAGCTTTCACAGTAGCTGTTCCTCGTAAAAATGGAACCACAGTTGATAAACCATTTGCAAGTGCTAAATCTCGTTCTTGCTTATCAACTAATTTACCAGATAAATCCGTTCGTTGATTATCAAAATGATTAAAATACTGTAAAGTAACATATATGGGATTAGCTAAATTATATGCTATACTACCAGCCAAAGAACCTTTTTCTAATCTTTCAGCGAAATTAGGTTCATAAGCACGAACTGTACCCGCAGTAGAAGAAATATAACCAGATTGAACTATTTTATCAATTGATGGTGGTGACGTTTTTTCTGGTGTAACCAATACAGAAGTTTGAACGCCATTCTCTTTATCATTTGCAATTGATGTACCTGCCGCCTTATTTTCTATTGCGTAAGTACCATCTTTCTGCCTTACGATTTTCCCATCAGCATCATGCTCTTTTTGGTATTTCTTTGCTTCATTTTTTGTTTCAAACAACCCGTCTGGATCAAAATACGATATTGGATTATTAAAAGCATATCTATAGGGTGACCAATCTGGTGCAAGGAAAGAAAGTTCATCAACCGCCACCCATCGTGCAATAACCGCATCATAAAACCTCGCACCATAATCATTCCACTCCAACCCAAAATCAGAATTCAATTCCTTTCCATTATACTGATACTTAAACACCCCACTCGCCCCATTCCAAGGTCCCTCCATATTCAAACCGAAGGCATAGTAGTGGTTCACTTGCTCAATATCCGCCGTGCCAACCACACCATCGCCGTTTCTATCTGAATACGTGACGCGGGTATTACCCAAGTGGTCTTTCAGATTGTATTTATACACCCACCCCCTCAGTTTTGGGTCGCTATCGGTGGTCGCATCCCTTTGTACGTAGCCTTCCGAAAAATGGATGATGTCTTGCTGTCCGTCTTTATATTCTGCATCGCCGATATAGTCTCGATAGTTATTGGTTGTGCCGTTGACATTGATAACCGTTTTGCGCCGTTTTTTGCCCGTGGCATCGTAGATAAACTCTATTTTGCGCCCATCGCTGAACGTGATACGGATAGGCAAATTTAGGTAATTATATTCAATATTGCTAATCCCTTTTTGGCTATCGCTTATCAAATTGCCGTTACTATCATAGCCATACAGCGAAGCACTGCCGTTGTGCTTAAAGCCTTTCAGACCCGTCACAGCGTCCGCAATCTGGGTGACTTGGTTTTTGTCGTTGTAGGTATATATCAGATTGTCAATCGTGTTAAACACGCTCGCCATCAAGCCGTTTTGATAGTTATTTTCTTGAATGGTCACGCCCTTGCGCGTAAGTGAGGTGATATTTCCCCGCTTGTCGTAAGCCAATGTCTCGTTGAAGCGGTTGTTTTGGTCAATTTGGGTTGCCCAGCCGTTGGCACTCCAATTCCCAGTGTGGATGTCCGCATATTTGGCTTCGGTCAAGCGGTTGAGCTTGTCGTAAGTGTAGGAAAACGCCTGTTTTTCGCGCCCCGCCACTTGCCATTCCACTTGCGATATATTGCCGTTGCGCTGGGCAGGTACGTTGCCAATCGCAATGGTCGGATTGTCGTAGCGGATAATTTCGGTGAATAGGTCGGGATTGGCATCGCCCCAATTCGACTGCGTGGGTGGCGTGGAGTATATGGCGTTGGGGTTGTAGTTGTCCATAATGCCCAGCACGCCATCTTGAAACCTAAACAGTGGGTATTCCTTAGCCGTGCCACTCGTAGCCGAAAGGTCGCCGATATTGATTTTGGTGAGCCAACTGCGGCTGTTGTATTCGTAGTTCACGTTTTGCGAAAAACGATAATCATTATTGGCAGGTGCCCAAGCGCCACCCAAGCGTTTTTGGCTCAATCTATCAAGGTGGTCATAGACGTGCCATGAGACAGGTTGCTGGGGCGTGAAGTTTGTCCACGAATTATCTAAAGCTATTTTATGGACTGACCAAACTTGCCGCATTGAGTGGTCATGATAATTGTAGGTAAACGTGGAGCGGTTCTGGTTGTCAGGTCCCGTAAATTGATGCGCCTTGAACCACGCCCAGCCCGAACTCGTCAATTCGGTGTAGTTCATTTCATACTGTCCGTGTAGATTGACCCCCTCAGTCTGAATGGGTCTTGCCCACGCATCGTAGTTGTAGTTGTAGGTGTGTATCCATGTAGCATCGGTGGCTTTTTTATAGCCTAACACTCTATATTTGGTTGCTCCTACGAGGCTTTTACCAGCTATGTAAGTAATCTGAGACAGAGAACTATCAGGTAAAATATTGATTGCAGTGGTTATATCACTACTCGCATTAGGCGTGGGTGTAATTTTCAGCCAACCTGTTTCTACTACGCGCCCATAATCATCATAACGGGTTGTCAAATGCCTGTCAGCAGCGGCGTTCCGCATATTGCCATCTTGGGTAAGCACCAATTGGTCGCGCACATTGTAGTAAAATTTTTGCCAATCTGCACCAGGTATTTTCTTTTCGCAGAGGCGGTGCTTGTTGTCGTATTTGTATTTAAACACAAGGTCGGGCTTGAGTAAGCCACTTACCACATCGAAAGCATCGGGTGGCACAACTATAACGAGGTCACCATAATCGTCATAGATATTGTAGGTATCCACATTTTGGTTGCTTTCGGCAATTTTGCGGGTCAATAGCACACGCCCCAGTTTGTCTTTAAATACAACTGTTTGGTTGCCATTTTCATCCGTGATGGTGGTTTTCAAGAGTTGATTGACAGGATAGTTACCTATCTGTACCGAAAAATTAGCACCGAGCACAAACCATCTGACAAAATCACCACTCGTATTGCTGCCATAAGCCGTCAGCACCTCCGAAGCGTCTTCATTGATTTGTTTCTCTGGACGACTGAGGGGTGATGGCTCATAGATGGGATTGACATAGGGTTTGGTTGCCCGTGATAGCGTTTGGTCAAAAGGTTCAAAACCATCAATATTGCTGCCAATGGGCTGATAACTACGGTTAGGTCTGCCAATGGTATCGTAAGTCATAAAGGACTTTTGGTGTCCATTCTGTTGTGTATATTTTTCCTTCACTGTTTGTACCGCTCTGCCCAATCCATCGAAATACTGAGTGGTTTGGAACATATTGCCCGTACCCAATAGGCTATTAGAAGCATCGTTAAACCAGACTGAGTTTTTGATATAGTTGAAAGTGCCTGCACCCGTGGCGTATTGGTAGTCCATTGTGGTTTTGGCTTTGGCGGAAGTGGAACTACCAGTAGCATCCAATAAATTGAAAATTACTTTTAGCCTCGATAAACCATCATATTCATAATTGGTTCTGACCCCGTTTTCATTGATGCTGTAGGCGGGTCTGTCTTTGTCATCGTAACCATATGTCGAAAACAAGCCAACAAGTGGTGCATCACCAAAGGTTTTTGATTTCAGAAGATGTCGTTCCCACACGTTGTATTCGGATTTTGCAAAACCGCCCATCGTTACCTTAGTCGGCTGGCCCACTGGATTGTAGGTATCAATGGTATATTTAGTTGTCCAATTAGTTGAATTTCGGTCACGCAGACGTAAGTGTTTTGGAAATATCTGCCCAGTGTTAAAGCCGTCATACACCACCTCAGTAGCATTGGCTAAGGTCGTACCGATATACTTTTCCGTACGCAAAGGGTAAGCCACCATATATTTTGAGACCATAGTTGACAGCACACCCGCAGTCGTTTGGCTACTATTGGCTGGTAGTACCATATCATCCGTATAATATGTCTTGGTTTTGTGAACTATATTATCCGAATTGGTAAATGTCGTCTCTGTTGGGGCGGATACTTTACTATTGCCATAGGTATTGTTGGTCGTAGAGACAACCGTATTGATTAAATTCCAAGCGGCATCGTAGAAGTATTCTCGGTTTATGGATTGTGTCATTAGTTTCCAGCTTTGGCGGTAGGTAACACTGGGTGCTATTGCAAATTTAGAGGAAAAAAGATTGGTAGTAATACAGGTTTGTGCGTAGATATAACTGTTGTAACTATTTGGGTGTCTCCACTCATATCCACCTGTGTTATTGTATTTACACAAAATATTAAGATTATTTTGTAGATATTCAGTAGTAATAATATAAGATGTCAACTGCCCACTTCTCCGCGTATCTGTGACATAAGCATATTCCGATTCCGATAATTTCTTACCATTTAAATGAAAAACTTGTTTTTTTAGTAGATTGCCATTATCATTATCATCCCATTCTATTTTATCCAATTTGACGGCTCGATACCAATAAACCGTTTTGCCTTCCGTAATTTCTTCAATTCTGCTGTAGCCAACTTGACTACCTTGAACACTTCCCAAATTAGTGCTGCTTGTAGCTGATAAGTTAACTATTTCATATTCATCTACTTTTTCCATCTCACCAAATAATATCAAACCTGAGTAATTTGTATATTTACCCAATGAAAAATAAGTAGGTATTTCACCTAAAAGAAGCCCACTGGAAGTAGGTGAATTGTCTTTCACATAGGCGAATTGTTTTTTATGCGATAATACACCTGGGCTTGTATAGTGTTTTATCTCTTTTACCCTTGCCCCTCCTACAATAATATCGGGATTGCCA
>JAYVKQ010000472.1:0-7268 GCA_043768285.1 Saprospiraceae bacterium
TTGTGGATAATACTCTTTAAAAAGTCTCGTTATTCATTTTTTCTAATATCTCCACCAATTTTTTATCATTTCCTGCCTTAGTTACAGCCTTATTCATTAAATATTTTGCCTTCATTTTGTCATTCATGCGGTATAGAACTTGACTATGTGCGGTTAAAAGTTCGACACACTCATGCCCCGCACAGGCTTTATCAATGAGGTTTGACATCTCCTCCAAATATTTTTTTTCAGTTACATTATCAGCGTAATAAAGCCCAATTGCTTGCATTTTTACGAGATATTGCTTCAAATCTGTTTCATTATTGGTTCTTTTAGCTTTTTCAAAATGGGGCATATAATGTTTAGCCATCAAATCGGTAGCCGAATTATGCGTTTCTTTTGCGTTTTGTGTTTTTTGATAAAATTCAAGCATCAGTTGCTCATTGTTTTCAGCTAATAGCGCGGGGTCGTTATATAGTTTGGCATTGGTTTTTATAAGTTTTTTTAGGAGACTTTTATCATTTTGAGCAACGGCTTCGTTTAAGTAAAGTCTCGTCAGCGTTTTCAACCTTGACCCAAAAATAAGTTCACCTCGATTGTCTAAAATATAGTCAAACGATAGACCATCCAAATCATAGGCATTTGAAGCAATAAACTGCTTGTAGGGTGTTAATGCTAAACTATCTTTGGGCAGTACTTTAACGATTTTATCCGTTAAAGTGGTGGAGGCAAGACCCATTAATTTCCTAAATCGTGCGTACGCAGCTAAGAAATCAAAATCGTGCACACCTTTTTTATATTTCTGCATAAAATCCATCATTATTCTACCCTCTTTACGTGCACCCACTACCATATCTAATTACCCCTCAAAGCCAATAACGCTTGAATAACCTGCATTTTTCTTGATTAAGAAACCCGTTGAATCCACAATAAGAGTGGTAGGGTAAGCCTCCACTTCGTATTTTTGGGCTATCTCGCGCCCTTTTTTTTCGGGATTTAGCTTAAAATTAATGAAAAAGGCGTTCAACTTATCCGCTACGTCAGGGTCTCGGAAAGCTTCATTTGCCATCGTTTTACATGGTACACACCAATCGGTATAAACATCAATGAAAATCCACTTTTTTTCAGCCGCCGCCTTCGCCAGTGCTTCTTTTAAAGTCCCCTTAAAAAAATGGACTTCTTCGGATGATTGCGGCAAACGTTGCATTTTGGGGTCAGTAGTCGCCACATTTTGAGCAAATAGTGCTATATTGATACACAAAATGAATACAATTAAGCGTGTTTTTACAATTGTCATGTTTTTAAAGTTTTAAAAATATAAGCATAAAATAGCTCAAAAAGCAAGTCGTATAAGTAATGAGATAAAATTATGCCGTATATCTGACACTTTCAACAACCCTTTTACTTTTTAGTGCTGTATAACTGTTTTACTAATAATGAAAGCACCCCCTCAGTATTTGATACAAAGGGGGATGCTTTGTGGAAGATTAAGGAGATGGGTATGTTATTCCTCATTAGAAAACCCAATCCGTATATCCAAATCAGATTGATACCACGTTTCAACTATTGGAATATTAGAGAAATGTTCAATCCCTTTACCTACTTCAATAACGACTATTGTTTTCCAGCCCAATGGTATCTCGTCAAATGGTAAATTATACTGTTGAGTGATATACTCAAGAGTTGCCATTATCGGCAGATTTTCCCCTTTGATATTTATCATATTAAACTTCGCACCGCAAGTAATAGTATATTCGGCAAATCCTAAAAATAACACTCGCTTGCGTTCTGTAATCTTTATAGGAATTGACAATTTTTTAATACTTTCTGCGGACAATTCCCCATGTACTAAGTAAGAAAAATTATTCATCTTTTTATTGTTGTGCCTTAAATATAAAGGTTTCTATTTGTTGTTCTGTCATTGGGGGTAATGCTTTTAGAATTTGATCCATTTGTCCGCCATCTTTACGAATTATAGTAGGGATATCTATCCCCATTTCCCGTAAGATTTGTCTGGCTCTATCTGCACTAATTTTAATAAATGACTTTGCAGGAAACTCTGCTGGTTGCATCAATAAAGGAACTTCTACTTCAATCTTTTCGAGGACGTTTCCAACAGTAGTTTTAATTCCTTGTGCTTCCAAAGTTTCTAATTTAACTATATAGAGAACACCACTACCAAAATTACTACTTTCAGTCGCAAAAACCGTTGCTATTGCTGGATCCATTGATGTTGGAGTAATTCCTAACCGTCTAAGTGCCTCTGAGCCAATAAAGCCCTCCGAAGTCCCTCTGAAAAGAAATTTAGGCGTAATTTTCGATGTTACACGTAATTCTTCACCAACAGGGACAAAAAACATTGCAGCTTCAAACAGCAACTGACCTTGAGCATACTCATCTCCGTTTGCAGCCTTTACAAATACTTCTCTTATAGATTCAAGCAAATGTACAAAAAAATCTGATTCGATTTTTGGTAAAATTGGTAAATCACTGCAATTATTCGTTACGCAATATCTACCACCTTTAGCTAATTGTTGAGCCATTCTTTTATAAAACTCAACAGTTCCTAATATACCTTCTACAAAGTCATTTGTTTGATGATAAAATCCTTTAATAAATTGTATTCTTTGTTCAGGTGTCTTTTTTAACCACCACTTTATCAATAAATAAGAGTTTACAGGGTCTAAATGGGCTTCATTCAAGGTTACTGCAAATGGAATAAGTTCAATTTTTTCATTATATGGTAATAAATTAAAATTGTTATTATAGTTAGTATTTGAGTTGTATAATACAACGTGCTTTTTTGTTGCATATACCGCAGCTTCATTATGATTATACTTATCTAAAAAAGCTTTAACATGGTCAAAAAGTACAAAATCAACCCGCATAGCAACATATTCCTCAACGGTAAATCCTGCATTAACATATTTATCCAAAACATCAGCTTCCAAACGCGGTAAACCCGCTTCTTTATACCAAGTATTATACTCTGGAAAATCTCTTAAAGCGTCTATCAAACGATGTGCTTTTAATTTTTTAAATTCATCTCCTGTAAACCCTACATAAGAACGAATAAGCCTTGCAACATCACTATTGGCAGCAAAATAGGATAAATCTGATTCAAAACCGTTATCAATCAAATATTGTTGCAATTGCATATCGCTTAGATGATTGCCAAATACGTTTGTCGGTTGATTACCTCCCCATGTATCGCCACCTCCACCTGTCGATGTTATATCACCACCACCAATTGGCAAACCACCCGTGTTAAAGTTATTGTAGGTATTAATATTCCCTGTCCAACCGCCACCCGAAAAGACGCATGTTGTTAACTCCATTGTTTTCAAGGATATATCGCGTGCACTTGTAGCTTTTACTTCATAAGTAAAACACTCAACATCACGCGGATTTAATCCACTGGTGGTTGAATTGTTTTTCTTCACGGCTCTTACCAGACCGTTCATTTTACCATTTTGAACATAAACGCCGCTTAAATACTTGCCATCTAAACCTATATATACTATCGAACCAGTAAAGTTCTCTGGCTGATAATTGCCTTGTGTTTGTTTGTCATATGTTTCATCGGCAATATACATCATATACGCGCCTACAAAATTACCATTGACATCTTTGGTGATGGCTAATTTTGTGCCCGCAGTTTTTTTGTCATACGTGAGATCGATAGGAGCTAAAATAAACTCTTTGCCTATCTTACTAAAATCATTGATAGCCAATTGCCATTCTGGAGATGTAGTGCCAAATAGCTGCAAAGAATCGCCTAACAAACTTGATTGCGAGCCTTGATTTCTGATTTGTTGCTCAAACCATGCCTTAGCGTCTTCTATTTTGATGGTTGGAGTAGGCTGCCCCATATTTGATTGGTTTTCAAATAAGGCATCTTTGTGGCAGGCTTGAAAGGTAAAAACGGATATGCTAATAAGCAAAAAACTTAAAAAAGCGGTGAACCGCTTTTTTGCGGACGATTTTTGGAAAATCTGTAAGAATTTCATAAAGTGTTAATTTTGGTTTAAAAAAAATTGTTTAAGATTTTATGAAACAAGTCTAAAACAAATTACTTACCAAAAATGAATGGTTTATGAAATCATTGTGACAGGAAAAACGGGTGGATATTGCGCAATATCGCTATATTTTAAGCCGTAAATATTTGACTATCAAAGAAAATACTGAGGGGGTATCTCCTACTGATGTATCATCGTTTTATCCAAAAGATGTTGCAAAACGGATAATACAGCCGTTGGGTTATTGAACGTCAAAGGGATATAATTAGGGTCAATATAGAGATTATTCTCCTCCAATTTCAAAAATGCCCACGAGAAGGCATTGGTGACGCAGCCGTAAATCACTTTTTGAGGATTGCCTTCACGGGCGTTGAAAATTTGTGCGGCGTACATCTCAGCACCACACTGCCCCAACCATGCTTCAATATCGCCTTTTTTAGCTTCTACGAAAAAAAATACGGGTGCTTCTATGGTGAGTTTTTCTGGTTCAGTTGAAAAGATATAGTCGCAAAAGCCATTCAAACCTTGTTTGCTATCCACATTAAATTCATATCCAGAAAAATAGCTGAATTTATTGGGGTTTTTACGCCTTAATTCTTTCAAAACGGGTAAAACGATAAACTCCGATTTTGCTTTTTCAGTCGCCAATGGCTCCCCTTTCGCTTCATCTAAATCTTCTAACATACGTTTACTGGTATTGAATAGGGGCAAATCTTGGACTATAAACTCACGGTTGAAGTTTTGAATATTAAACTTAACTTCTAAGTCCTTTAATTTGAATTTGTTATAAGCCATATCTCTATATTTTATTACAAAGATATGTCTTTAAAGTAAAATGAATAAAAAAATCGCTTCAATCCTAAGACTGAAAGCGATTTTCTACTTCATTTCTCTATATGTTACTTAAATTTAAAATTCAAAGGATAGGGCAAATGCAGCGAACCGTATTTGCCCCTTTTTTGGGGTTATTGACCCACTATCAGCATCCTTTTTGTGTCAGAATACTGAGGGGTCTCTAAGCGATAGTGGATTAAACCATCGGCTTTGAGGTCGGCTCTATCGAGCTTAATTTCGTTATATCCTTTCGGAAACAGTTGGTCTATGGCTTTGATAACGCGACCTGCATTATCAAAAAACGTGAGACGCACGGGGCTTTCCGTTGGGAGATTAAAACCAATAGTCGTCGTTGCGCTTACTGGATTTGGGTAATTTTGAAAAAGTGTGGATGCATCAGCGTCCATGATTTTGTTTTTAATAAAATCAAGGCGCAAGTCCCTGAGATTACCGTCTGCGTGAAAAGCCGCAGCACGGAGTTGTTGGCTGTCAAAGGTCAATATATCGCTCAAACGAGCATTTTTTTCTGCAAATATGCTCAAATAGAACAGTTTTGATAAGATATTTGTGGGCATACCATCCCAACTTATCCTAACAGCATTACCCATAAGGACGTAATGCTCCTCACTCATATTTTTCAAATCGGCGGCTTCAAGTCCTAATATAGTTGCGTAATTGGCATCACATTTTAAAGCGCATTGATACGCAATAGCTCTAAAGTCATTAGCGGTTAAAGCAATTTTGTAGGTCTTACCCGCTTCTAAGGTAATATCTTCTATCTGAATGGGCAATGTTTTATCAGAACGCTCATTTATAGCATCGTCCGCTTCGCTATTAAACCATGCGCGGGTACTAAAACCAGCCGTCACATCGCCAACTTTTATCGCTACAAAGTCACCTTTGCTTTCTTTAGATACTTTTGCCAAATCAATGTATTCTGGAAACTCTTCCAAAAAAGGATTGCTTGGTTTTATGAAAACATAACTTTTGTCCACAAATCGCCATGTGCGCACAGGCAAAGAAGGTTTGCGCTTCAAAATGAAATCGCGGATATGCACAATATCAGCCCCATCAATTTCACCACTTTCGTCCACATCGGCGGCAATCATGGCATAAGGCGTAGGTATCGCTTCAATATCTTGAATATGGCGAATGATGACCGCAATATCGTAGGTCGTAACACCCACATAAGGTTCATCATTTTTAACAGCCTTAATGCGAAAATCTTGCTCAACAGGTAAGTCGAGATTAAGAAACCCTTCGGCATTTGTCGCACCCGTCAACATAGCCGTTGTATCATCGCCAAAAACAGATATAGCCACATTTTTTATAGCTCTTGCCTGTTCGGTTTTGATGCGCAAGGGCACAGTCACCGTTGATTGTTGGGCTTTAATACTGAGGGGGGTCGTTATGCCAATAGTCGTTACTAAAAAATAAAGTGAATTGATAATCGGTTTTTGAGTAATAAGATGTCTCATATATGCACGGGAAATTTACGGTTTATATTAGAATATTTTCAAAATTGAGGCGACCTTAGTCCAAATGGATATATCAAAAAGTCGTGTGAATTAATCTTCCAAGAAATACCGTAAGTATTAAGGGTTTTAAGCGCGGAAAAATTTTCTATCTGTATGTTAGTGAGATTATTGGTTTCATTATATTAACAAAATGATATATTCAAATACTGTGCTATATTTAATATTTTAACAAAATTTTAAATGTTTTGAAAATTTTTTTTACATTTGAGATTGCTTAACCGCCAAATAAATTGTTATAACCATGAGAAATATACTACACTATCCTACGCTACAACGTGAACGATTTTACTTTTTATCTAAACCGTTTCTATTCAAAGTTTACATTTTTCTACGCATTTGCGTATTTGCGCATTTGCCTATTTGCGTATTTGCGCAAACACAGAACATATCGCGCTTAACAGCAACATCTTCTTCTGTACCACACATTATCGGTACTGGCTATTTGGGTGTTTTAGGCATTGGCGCAAACGCCCAAAATACAACCCGATTGAACAATAATACATGGGGACCCGACGGTAGTGCTAAGCTAACTTTCGGATTGGGCGATCCTGAGAAAACGATAGGTGCAGACATACGGCTCAATATTTATGGCTTATCGAACAAAGCTGGACAACAAAACAATGCGGGTGAAAGCACCACAGATATTCATTTTTCAAAAAAAATAAAAGAGAATATATGGGTAGGCATTGGGGGATATGACTTATTAGCATGGAACGCAAGTGAACCTAATAGAATAAAAAGTATTTATGGCGCATTGTCCTATACCCTACCCTTGCGTTCTGATAGTAGTTTTTTTATGCGTAAGCTATATATCACGGCGGGGGTTGGCAGTGGACGATTTCGGACGGATGCGCATTTCTCACTAAAGAGCAGCTTGCCCGTGGGGATATTTGGGAGC
>JAYVKQ010000473.1:0-2853 GCA_043768285.1 Saprospiraceae bacterium
AGCCGTTTTTATCAACTATGACTATAAAAGGCGTCCATAAATTGGGCAATAAAAAATCATTTGAAAATTTATGGGCATTATCTACCAATGGAAACGCCATTGGATGGGTTTTCAAATGCGCTTTTTCACTTTCACCCAAAGGCATATTCACAAAAGATAAAATTTGAACACCATCCTGCTGATATTTTTTAGCTAATTGATTGAGCGCAGGAATTTCATTGTAAAATGAATAATCCCAAAAGCTCCAAAAGTGCAAAATCAGTACCCTACCCCGGTACAAATGCGGCGGATGCGTGTACCCCTCAGTATCCTTGGCATCAAAATCGGGTACAGGCTTGCCGACCATCGTTTTGAGTAGACTGTCCCTACGAAGCATATTTTTTTTATGCTCTTCTTCCCATCCATCAGTAATAGAAAACGGGATTATCCCTTTTTTCAAAGAGTCTTTTTCTAGCTGGGTTAGGTTTTTATCACTAATTTTATAGCCTCCCGGCAGCAATATGACATCACCTTGTGCTTGATAAGTTTGAGCAAAACCTATTTCAAAATTTAAAAAAAGAAGGATAAATAAAAGTGAAAAGTATTTCATAATAGATTAGTTATTGGTTGATGGTTATTGATTATTGGTGCAAAATAACCAATAATCAACAACTAATAATCAAAGCTCACCTTCCCATTCAGCGTAAAATTGCTCTAAAAATGCCTCCATATATTGATGCCTTTGCTCAGCCATTTCTTTACCTTTTTGGGTATTCATTTTATCTTTTAAAAGGAGCAATTTTTCATAAAAATGGTTGATGGTGGGCGCATTGGAGGCTTTATATTCCTCTTTTGTCATGCTCAAATGAGGTTTTACTGAGGGGTTATAGATTTCCCGATTTTTAAAACCACCATAATTAAACGTGCGCGCTATCCCGATTGCCCCTATGGCATCCAACCTATCCGCATCTTGCACAATAGCTAACTCAAGAGAATGAAACGTTTTTTCAAAATTACCACCTTTAAAGGAGATATTCCTGATTATTTGCTCCACATGCCGTACTATTTCATCCCCCATATCGAGATTTTTCAAAAAATCTGTCGCCATTCGAGGACCAATTTCTTCATCGCCATCGTGAAATTTGGCATCGGCAATATCGTGCAACAAAGCAGCGAGTTCTACTATTAAAAGGTGCCCCCCCTCAGTATTTGAGATGTTTTTAGCGTTGTTCCACACCCTTTGGATATGCCACCAATCGTGCCCACCTTCGGCATTGGCAAGTGTTTTTTTAACAAAATCTACGGTTGCTTGAATTATTTCAGAATGAGTCATATCGTTTTAATTTGGCTCAAAAATAATAGGTAAATCGGCATTTTAAGTAGGCGTTTCAAAATAATCGACAATTTCTGTCGGGCTTAAAATTATATAAAATACGAAGCGCAGCGGAGAATTTTATATAATTTTGAGAACCGACTTAAAAAGAAATTGTCGGTTATTTTAGCCCAACTATTTATGGTAAGAATTTAGTAATCAATTCTATCTATTCACATTACATTAAGATTTTAAGTGAAATATAAAAAACGAGTCAAACGTTAATAACTCGTTTGACTCGATTTTGTAAGTGAATCCTTGGGTAGTGAAATGAAAGCTAAAAGTTCGTGTTTTAGTTGAAGGTCGAGCAGCTATTGGTCTTTTTTATCATTGAAAAAAGCCACAATCGCTGCATTTTACGCAGGGTTTCCATCTGAGTGTTCGTTTAAAATTTGATTTAAGATGATTTAATTGTAAAATAAACGATGACATTTTACAGACATTGCACGATTATTGATTTTAACAATTATCTATTTAGTTAAATATCTTAATTACCCTTTTTAATGTATAATTTTTGATTTAAAAAGTTGGGCTAAAATAACTGACAATTTCTAAACGCCTACTTAAATATACCTAAATCAGCGATTTATAGTCAGGGGTTTATTATAATAAATACGAGTATTTTGAAAGATAAAATATTGACTGTCATAGTTTTACACATTATTAACATTTATTGAATTTTTATTAAATTAAAAGAATTTACCTTTGTCGAAAATCAAAACCGATAAAATGAGAAAAACCGCACTCCTTTTTTTTGCCATTATCCTCATCACCTTTGCCAGCTGTAAAATCAATCCTTTGAGCGATTTGACAACCGAAATAGGTTCTTCTGAATGGGCAGTACCTCTTATTGATTCCAAAAAATCATTTAAGGATATTATTAATGGCTTCGATAAACAAGCATTTGTACAAATTGCCCCCGATGGTACGCTAATTTTGCACTATAAAGGCGATTATATTGCGCGCTCTTCTTTGGATATTTTTGCGAGTTACCAAAATGCTTTATTTCCCATCATAGATACAGTTATGGCAGTGCCTTTGAGTTTACCGAAAGGCGTCACCTTGGATTACGTAGATGTGAAACAAGGGAGCCTTGATTATTTTGTCCGCTCTCCCGATGCCGAACCACTCAATGTGACAATTCGCATCCCGCAAATGACTAAAAATGGTGCTTCCTTTGTAACGAAATTCATTGCCACCAATGCAGGTTATTTCGGAACGCTCAACATGAGTGGTTGGAGCATAGCTTCCGCAAAAGACTCCATATATATGTATCACGATGCGCGCCGTGCGAATGGTGAACGTGTGAACCTGAAAAGCAACGGTGCTTTTAATATCAAAGATTTTCAATTCAAATTTGTGAAAGGCTTTTTGGGTGTTGACACGTTCGATGTGCCGCGCGATACCATAAAAATGGATTTTTTCAATAATTGGAAACAAGGCGAAGTGCGTTTTGAAAACCCTAAAATGACCTTGACTTTGGATAATTCATTCGGGATTCC
>JAYVKQ010000474.1:0-3369 GCA_043768285.1 Saprospiraceae bacterium
TATGATGAAATATCGGCTTTTATTGCCAGTATGAACCCCGAAAAGGTCATTGCATTTAAACCTTCTCCCACCAATCAAGATAGGTTAGATTTGCTTTTAGATAAACATAAAGACACAGGCTTATCGGTTGAAGAAAAGAGCGAATTAGAGCATTATCTCGTTATCAACCGTATTATTGGATTAGCTAAAGCTTGGGCCATAAATCTGATGAAAGCGGCATGAAAACTCTCTCCTAACGCCTTTTTCAATTCAACAATATCGAAAGGCTGATTTTTTGCCAACAACTTATAGCACTCGGTTTATATCCATAAATAATTATAAAAGTCTCCTTTAATTCAACTAACTTTACAGTAGAAAAAAAGCATTTTCAACATAAAAAAAACGCCTCATGTTTCTACTCATAGTTGGTCTTATCGTTTTATTGGCTTCTCGCAATTTGCCGTCCAATCCTAATTTTCCCATATCTCAATTTCAAATGCCAATGCGGTATATCGGTATTGGGTTGGTTGCTGTGGGCATATTTACATCTTGTTTTAAGCAAATTGACGCAGGGCAGGTCGGTGTCCAAAAGCTATTTGGCAATATTCAAGACAATATATTGGAAAGCGGTTTGCATATCGTCAATCCTTTGGTCACCATATTGCCGTTGGATGTGCGAACACTCAATTATACCATGTCGGGTATTCACGATGAAGGTCAAAAATCGGGCGATGATGCCATTCGAGTGCTCACCTCAGATGGTCTTGAATTGACCCTTGATTTGACGATTTTGTATAAAGTAAATAAACCGGATGCCCCGCGCATCATTCGAGAGATTGGCACTAACTACGAGGATGTCATAGTGCGCCCTATCACACGGACAAAAATCAGAGACAATGCTGTTTTTTATGCGGCAGTGGATTTATATTCCACCAAACGCGAAGAGTTTCAGCAACGCATTTACAAGGATATTGATGCTATTTTCAAGCAACGCGGCTTAATTTTAGAGCAATTGCTGATACGCAATATCACCCTACCCAATTCTGTCAAGTCCACCATCGAGTCGAAAATCAATGCCGAGCAAGAAGCGCAAAAAATGCAATATGTACTACAAAAAGAAAAGCAAGAAGCCGAGCGCAAGCGCGTAGAAGCCCAAGGTATTGCCGATTATCAACGCATATTGGCTTCTGGTTTGAGCGATAAACTTTTGCAATATGAGCAAATTAAAGCCATGAAAGAGTTGTCGCAATCGCAAAACTCTAAGGTCATTATTATGGGCAATAAAGCGGGTGGAAATGTTTTGATTTCGGATAAATAGAGCTGAAATACTGAGGGGGTATATTTTTTCTCAAAAAAATCTTTCCAATAATTCAAAATTACTTATTTTTGTAAAAACAATATCCAAATGCACTTGACCATTGATTTGCCTTTTGATGTAGAAAACCAACTGCGTGCGCAAGCCCAACAGACAGGGAAAGCACTCAATCAGTATATCACAGGCTTGATAAAAGAAAAAATACAGCCCCCACATAGCAAAACCACTGCACTATCGGCAGAGGAAACGCACTTATTTCAAACCATTAATAAAGGTTTTTCTACTGAATTTTGGTCTCAACTACACAATTTGGATAAAAAAAGACGCGCGGAAAAATTATCCGAAAAAGAATGTCAAGAGCTAATATCTATGACCGAACAAATGGAAATTGCCAATCTTGAACGCCTAAATGCCATAATAGCCCTCGCAAACATCAGACAAACCGATATTGATACACTTATGACCGAACTCGGCATATCGAATGGCAAGCATACCTAAGAAAAAACGTTTATTTGTTGCTGAAAGAGCCTATTCCTGTTGTGAATATTGTATTTCACAAGAGAAATACTCGCCCGACTACTTTTCGGTTGAGCATATCATACCGCAAATAAAAGATGGTACTGATGAGGTACTCAATTTAGCCTACTCTTGTTTGGCTTGCAATAGTCATAAATACATATCAACGAAAGCTCTTGACCCTGTTTCTGGCATAATATATCCATTATACAACCCGCGTACAGATACATGGGCAAGCCATTTTAGATGGAGTGTTGATTATACACAAATATTAGGTATTACACCAACGGGTAGAGCTACCATTGAAAAACTGCGTTTGAATAGACCCAATGTTATCAATTTGCGTGTTGTTCTTTCTACAATTGGTAAACACCCACCGTATTAATCCCTTTTTTCATTGAAAATACTGAGGGGGGTAAAAAGAGCATTTGTATTTTCCTCTATAAACCCTATCTTTGTTTCCTATACACAATTAAACTCTTTTCAGATGAGTGTTTTAGAATTGAAAGGCAATATACTTCAACTTCTGGCGCGGCTTGAAAACCGAAGCCATTTGGAAAAACTACAAGCGTTAGCAACCCAATTTGTGCAAGAAGAAGAATTAGCCAAGGCTAAAAAAAAATTGAGACCCGCCCAACAAACTGACTTTATTGAAGTTATTACAGAAACAACCGATAGTGAATTTAAGAAACAAAATCCTACTCGGGGTAAAACAAGCCTACGAGAAAATGCTTGAATTTAAGAAACAAAAAAATAGTGTTGTGGTTGTTATCCGCGACAATAAAATTGTAAAGCTAAAACCAGAGGAACTTTAAAAACGACTACCCGCATTGCTCTTTTCAGTCAAAATACTGAGGGGTATGAAAATTACCTTGCATCTATAGATTAATTTTTAAATATTCCCCAAACCCACTATATTTGTTAAAAAATAGAAAAATGGTTGCACAAATTTCAATATATGATGAAATATCGGCTTTTATTGCCAGTATGAACCCCGAAAAGGTCATTGCATTTAAACCTTCTCACACCAATCAAGGTAGGTTAGATTTGCTTTTAGATAAACAAAAAGACACAGGCTTGTCAATTGAAGAAAAAAGCGAATTAGAGCATTATCTCATTATCAACCGCATAATTGGATTAGCTAAGGCACGAGCGATAAATCTAATGAAAGCTGCATGAGTAAGGCTATCCCTAAACCACTTAAAAAGAAAACGGCAGTCCGTGCTGCATACAAATGTGAGTATTGTAGGCTCACTGAAACCGTTTCTTTCTATACATTTCATACCGACCATATTATAAGTACCAAACATCATGGTTTAACCATTCTTTCCAATTTGGCATATAGCTGTCCCGATTGCAATTTTTTCAAAGGCTCTGATTTAGGCACTTTTTTAACAGACGATGAGCATTTAATTCGTTTTTTCAACCCGCGAAAAGACAATTGGCACGACCATTTTGAAATTATCGAAGGTGTTATTTATGGTAAAACACCGATTGGAGAATCAACTATTCGCATTTTTAAATTCAACGAAATTGAGCGCGTCATTTTTAGACAACAA
>JAYVKQ010000475.1:0-6885 GCA_043768285.1 Saprospiraceae bacterium
CATTAAGCAAGTAATGGTCGCCCATATCAATAGCTGTTGTGCGCTGGCTTGTAGCATCGCTACCCGCTTCAGGTTCACTTAGGCAAAAAGAGCCAATCCATTCGCCCGTAGCAAGTTTGGGTAGATATTTACGCTTTTGTTCGTCTGTACCATAGGTTTCAATTCCCCAACAGACGAGTGAGTTATTAACGGACATAATAACCGAGCAGGAATTATCTATTTTAGATATTTCTTCCATCGCTAACACATAGCTTAGGGTATCCATACCACCGCCGCCATATTCGGGCGATACCATCATACCCAAAAAACCCAATGCGCCCATCGCACGCACTTGCTCGGTAGGGTACTTCATATGCGTATCGCGCTCAATAACGCCCGGTTTCAATTCACTTTGCGCAAATTGACGTGCCGCTTCTTTGACGGCGAGGTGTTCTTCTGATAAATCAAATATCATTGTACGGTTTTATTTGGTTAGAGAAAATATCAAAGTTACAAGGTTACGAGGTTACAAGGTTTTAAAGTTACAGTGCTATCGTACCCGCCAAATTTATTTGGCGGCTTCCGATGTGAGCATAATCACAAAATGGTTTTTGGAAGTACCCCCTATTGTGCGCCAACAAATGAATTTGGTGGGTACGATATGAATAGATGATACAAAGTTATGAACTTATTTCCTCAAAAAATATACCCCCTCAGTATTTTAGCGAATTTTCGCTATTTTTTATTTATTGAACAGCATTAGGCATATTAGAGTGGTGCTTAAATTTTACATTAGGCAGGGCGATTAAAATCGCCCCCTATTGATGAAATATCGAATTAACTCGAGAAATATCAATAGCGGGCGATTTTAATCGCCCTGCCTAATGTAAAATTAATGCACTAATATCCTCCTTTAACACAATCGGTATGCAACCAAATTTAGTTATCTTCAATTTTTGAAGTTTTACAGCCCATAAATTCGGAGGCAAAAACCCACACTTCATCGGTTATATACGACACTCCGTCATTATTTACTGTCGCTGTGGAATTATTTCGACTACTTTTGAGTTATGATAGTATTCTAAAACACATTCCGACTATTCAAAAAATCAATCTATTCATTCTGAAAAAAATATAAAACAACATGAAAAAGTATCATAAAGAATATCGCTGTGGCGATGAAGCCAATTATGACAATATGTCTCGTGAGGAGATTAAAGAAATGAAATTTCAAGAAGGTATCCGCAGTTTTGTTAAGACATGTATTGTATTGGTCGCCATATGGTTTTTTACGGGTGCGCACCATTTTTGGCCCAAATACGTTATCTTTTGGTGGGGTTTGGCGTTAGCTATTCAAGCCATTTCGGTGTACGGATTTTCTACGCCTACACGTCATAAGCTGGAGCCAAGCACGCCGAATGATAAAGAGTTTATATAAATATAAACTATAAATATTTGATAATCAAATACTTAATATAATTTATTTTTTCAATTTATTTCATAAATCAATTTAGTTAGAAGCCTTAGTAGCAGTATTTTGAGTATCATTTATTTTTTCAATTAATGTTATTTTAAAATATTGTTTTATAATGTGCCTTATATAAACCTTGTAAGTTGTTAAAACCTACAAGGTTTTTTCATTTTTAAAAGCTAATAATTGAGTAAAAAAAATATTTGATAATCACCTGTCAAAAAGTCAGTTTTTTTGAGCGCGACATAAGTTAAAAGATTATCTTTGCGACCTTATCCTTTTTCAGTAGCCGTATTTATCTGTGTTTATGTAGTGGCGAATTTATTCGCTACATGACGCAATGTGACGACATGAATTCGTCACTACATTAAAACAACTACCTGTAATTCAACAAGGGATAATTAAGAACACATATGAGTACGAACATACAATCTATAAAACAACGCTTCGGAATAGTCGGCACGTCTAAGTTTTTAGAAGCGGCACTCGAAACAGCGGTGCGGGTAGCAGGCACCGATTTGAGTGTCTTGATAACGGGTGAAAGTGGGGTAGGGAAGGAGGTTTTTTCAAAAGTTATTCACGCTTTGTCCACCCGTAAGCACAACCAATTTATTGCCATCAACTGCGGGGCAATTCCCGAAGGTACTATCAATTCTGAACTATTTGGTCACGAAAAAGGCTCATTCACGGGTGCCATGAATGACCGTAAAGGCTATTTCGAGACCGTTAATGGTGGCACTATTTTCTTGGACGAAATTGGTGAAATGCCCCTTGATACGCAAGCCCTACTATTACGGGTTTTGGAAAACGGTGAATTTGTGCGCGTAGGTGCATCAAAAGTCGAAAAAACCGATGTACGTGTAATTGCTGCTACAAATGTGCAGTTGGAAGATGCTGTAAGAAAGGGGAAATTTAGAGAAGACCTGTATTATCGCTTGAATACTGTACCCATCAAAGTGCCTTCGTTGAAAGAACGCCCCGAGGATATTTATGTGCTTTTTCGTAAATTCGTTTCCGATTTTTCTGATAAGTACCGTATGTCACCTATTCAGATTGATGAAAAAAGCCGGATGGTATTGGAACGTTATACCTGGCCCGGTAATATCCGTGAACTGAAAAACGTAGCAGAACAGCTTTCGGTATTATCCGAAGAGCGTCAGATTGAGGCAGATGTTTTATTGGATTTGATGCCCCATTTGTTGCACCGCACATTGCCGAGTGCTATCAAGAATGGCAAATATTCTGACAATTTTGAGGAGCGCGAGTTGATGTATAAGTTCCTTTATGATATGAAAAACGACCTCAATTCGCTCAAAGCCTTGATTGCGGAATTGGTAAAAAGTAATAATTTGCATATGCCCAATGCGATGAATTTTAATAACATCAATTTGTCGTCGTCGGGCAGAGATTTTCCGAATATGAATTACCCAACGCCCAACTATACCCCCTCAGTATCTGACGATGATTTTGACGATAATAATGGATTTGAAGACATGACGATTCAGGCATTGCCTTCACAAAACCCTTATAATCAACCTATTATATTGCACAAGTCAAAAAATACGCAAGAGGCAGAAACTGTAGATGCCAATCTGAATTTGGCAGAAATGGAGAAGGATTTGATACTTAAAGCCTTGAAAAAACACAATAATCGGCGCAAAGAAGCGTCCGATGATTTGGGTATTTCGGAAAGGACTTTGTATCGAAAAATTAAAGAATATAATTTGGATTGAGATATTTACACCAGATACCCGTGCCACCGTTCCAAACCTGTGCGTTACTTACATCTTTTTCAGTATAAAAAATCCTGAAAGGATTGAACTTGAATAGAGGCATCAAACAAGCATTTTTCATAACCCCGATAGATGCGAGCGTTAATCAGTAATATTTAAGGCGTATAAATATCGGATATTTTTAAAATATCCGATATTTGAGTATTCCTAATCAACGCTCGTATGTAAAGGGGTTGAATTGCTGATTTGGTAGGCGAATACATTCAACCCCTTCGGGGTTTGCGTCAATATTCACCGTTTTTCCTATTCACATTTAATCCTTTCAGGATTTTTTATACTGAAAAAGTTGTGTGTAACGCACAGGTTCCAAACGGTGGCACGGATTAAAGCGTTAATTAATTACAAATATTCCCCAAAAATTTGGTCACGAGAACATAAAACGATATTTTTGTATAAAACTAATTTATATGTTAAAAAGAGTGCAACTATTGAAGTCGTTTTTTACCCTCATTATGCTTGCCTGTATAGGTTCAATGTATAGTGGTTGTTACTCTTTGAGGGGCGTGACGATTGACCCTGAAACCAAGACATATACCGTCAATTTATTCACCAATAATTCATCGCTTGCCCCGCCGACATTAGCCCAAACGTTTACACAAGATTTTAAAGATAAAGTACGGAATAATACCCGTTTGACGTTGGTAAATACTGAGGGGGCAGATTTAACTTTTTCGGGACAAGTGGTAGGCTATGAAGTATCTGCCGTATCGCCACAACCCAGTCAACCCGCGCAGTTTAACCAATTGCGCATTGCGATAGAGGTCGAATTGGTGGATGCTAAAAACGAGAAAAACTCGTGGAAACAAACATTTTCGTTTCAAGCCGATTTTCCAGGTAATGCGCAACTCTTTGATTTTCAAGACCAATTGATAAAAACAATAACAAAAAAACTATTAGAAGATATTTTTAATAAAGCATTTACAGAAAACTGGTAATTTGATATACGGTGTTTGATGTACGATGTACGATTTTGACCTTGCAAAATATTGTGTCAAATTCATATCGTATGACCAATATCGTACATCAAACATCGTACATCGTACATTTCATTATGACGAACGAACAATTAACAGCCTATTTGCAAGACGAGTCGTATCTCTACTCGCTTAACTATGAGGAACTAAAATCCTTGGTGGTGCAATATCCATACGCCACAAATTTGCGCATATTGCTTTTGAAAAAGGCATATATTGAGCAAAATAAAGATTATGACCGCCATTTGAATATGGCAGCTGCTTATACGACGGATAGACGTTTTTTATATCGCGCCATCAAACGTATGAAAACGCTACAAATAATACCTGAAAATGTGATTTTGGGTGAAGATTATTTAGAACTATCGGCATTGAGTGATTTGGATAGAGTGGTGAAAGAAAAACATACTGTTGAGATGCCGATGACCGCCGAAACGGCTAAAGCACTAAGCGCAGGTTTTATTCTTGATTTTGAAACACCTACGCATACCGAAGAGGACGAAGAAGCGATGTTCGATGTAGTCTTGAATTCTAAAAAAGACGTGGATTTAGAGAATTTGAGCGAAGAGGACTTGGATATATTGGTCGAGAATTTGGTACATGAGTTTCAGGTGCAGCCCAAGGATATGAAATTGCATGCATTGGATACTATTGAAGCCAAAACGGAAAAATTTGAAGCGGATATAAAAAAAGCCGATAACCATCCTATATTGCATTTGGAGGATTTGGTAGAAGCAAAAACAAAAGGTGGTGAAGATGATATTATTGATGATGCAATTTCGACTATGAATGGTTTGAATAACGGGCATAAAGTGGATGATATAGTAAGCCTATTGCAGCCCGAAGTAGAGACGACGACTATACCCTTGCCAGAAAAAAATGCGCTGATTGAAGAAATATTGGATAGTCCAGTGCCAGTAATAAAGCCTGATGAACTACAGCCTGATGGTGATAAAAAAACCACTTTCGCAGAGCCAATTGAGGTAAAAGAAGATGAAGATACTATCGATTATGAGAACAGTGTAGCACTCAGTATCGAAGATATAATAAAGGCTGAACAGGTATCACAGGAAATTGAAGAAAAACCAACCGAATTTGCGGCACTCGATAATTCTGTGGCGGTTAATGAACCTATAACAGCAGTTATAGAAAACGAAGAAATAGCGGAAACCGTATCACAAATTGTTGAAAAACAATCTTTTATAACATTTACGCACAGCCAACAATTATTCGAAAAGGGTGAAGATGACGATATGAAAAAGCAAGACATCGAGTTAGAAATCATCAACCAAACCAAGGCGACCATAGTCGGAAATGAAGTCGTTGCGGATACAACACCTGCGCCCAAAGTGAGTTTTGCGGAGTGGTTGCAGCAATTCAAAATGGTGTCTATCGCGGACAAAATACCTATGCACGAGGCTAAAATAGAAACGCCAACCGTGCAGACCACAACCACTAAGCCAACCGTAAAAACAACCACAACAACTATTGTCAGACGCACTACCCTATCGCCGCAAGGACAGACGATAACAGAAATGCCGAATGAAGCCAACCGTATCCTTCAAAAAGAAACTTTGTCCGACTTGTTTGAGAAAAAAGAAGAATTGCCCGAAAATTTGTTCAATCTGCCTACTGATGGTGATATGCTTGACGAAGCGGATTATAAAGGTAAAATAGAGGCAATATTCGACGATTTTTTAACACAGCAACCAAACGATAATGTAGAAAAAGATACACTACAACATATTGATAATGATGCACTTGTAGTTGAGCATAAAACGCTCAGTGAACCTGTAAATACTGAGGGGGTAATTAAGACCAATAGCTTATTAGATATGGAAGATGATGACGACGATGAGGAAGATGATGAACTACCACAAGAAACAAAAACAAAAAAACTACACGAGTGGGCAAAGCAAAGTATCGTCGAAGATGACGAATTTGTATCCGAAACTTTAGCCGATATGTTCGCCAAGCAAGGCAATTATAAAAAGGCAATTGATATTTATGAGCGATTAAGTTTGCAAATGCCAGAAAAAAGTGATTTCTTTGCAGCCAAAATTCAAAAACTGCGTATAAAAATTATTTCTATATTCTAAAAAAAGAATATGCATCTGGCAGTTTATTTGCATTGTAATAGTTCTGCATACATATATTGTGCTACATAAAATATTGAAAATCATTTATTTAAAATAAACTTTCGTATAAAATGTTATTAACATCTATAACTGTTTTGACTGCCTTAGTTGCAGGATTGTTGGTTATTGCCGTTCTAATTCAAAACCCAAAAGGGGGCGGAATTGACTCTACTTATGGTGCAGGGGCAAATCAAATGTTTGGCGCAGCACGTTCGGCTGATGCCATCGAAAAAATTACATGGTATTTGGGTGCTGCTTTGTTGGTTTTGTGTATTATCTCTTATTTCACAATCACGAAAAGCACGGCGGGTAGCGATATTCAATTATTATCTCAATAATTGACATATACTTTTTTCTAAAAAAAGGCTTTAATAAACGACTGCAATTTTTAAAAATTTCTTATTAAAATACTGATTATCAGTATTTTATAAAAAATATATGCACTCGTTTGTTAAAGCCTTTTTTATAGGGTTCTTGTAAAGGTTTAGCGGTAGGTGAGATTTAGGATAAGTTTTTTGAGAAAATTTGAC
>JAYVKQ010000476.1:0-5674 GCA_043768285.1 Saprospiraceae bacterium
TTTAGCCAGCTTTTTCGCTTTTGTTGCCATATATTACGGATGTGAGAACCCACAATATAGGTAACTTGGCGGAAAAGCCTTTTTTGTCATGTACTTAGATAATTGTACTAAAAATACCCACCATGTTTGGAAATATATTTGGCGATTTAGAGAAAAAACAACAAGAGATAATGGCACACGCCGAAACTATTACGGTTGATGCAGAAGCCGAAGGCATCAAGGTGACGGCAAATGGCAAAAAAGAAATTGTCAATATCTCCATTACTGATCCCTCAATATTAACTGATAAAGAGCAACTCGAAGACCTTTTGGTGGTCACAATCAACCGTGCTTTAGAGGAAGCGGGTGAAAAAGCGGCTATTTTTACCCAAAGTAAGATGGAAGAAATGCTACCTCCAGGTATGGCAGGTTTATTTAAACAATAAGGATAAATAGCGCGTTAAGCCGTTCAACTCAAACAATATCCTTTTGTAATTAGGCGTTTTGATGGCAATATATCAAAATTTCTAATTCATGGACGCGAAGCTTCCTATCCCGCTTTTCGTCACTAACCGATTAGTATCGTACATGAAATTTTTCAACGCTTTGGTTTTCGGGTTGTTTTTTACAACCTTTATTAACGCGCAGACCATTAAACTTAATGATGGTCTTGTCGCCTATTTCCCTTTCGATAGCTACCCTATCACCGACAAAAGTGGCAACGGCAATCGCGCAGTCATGGGTGGTGATACACTTTTAGGTTGCGGCGCAGAAGGCAACGCTATTCGTTTTGATGGCATCAGCAGTGAAAGTATCGTAATTGGTCCTGCTATTTTTGACAATTTCAGAACTGCCGATTTTTCCGTGAGTTTTTATATGAAATCAGGCACTCAGGCGGGTGCTATTTCCTCATATGACATATTCGCTAAACGCAAAAAATGCGGAACCGATAGCTCGTTTGCTATTCGATATACGCCTACTAATAATCAAATCAGTGTAGAATTGAACGAAAATGTGCGTGTACGAAATATTATTGTCCAAAAATTAGACTTTGCTCGTTGCTGGCAACATATAGTCGTTACCCGTGCTTTCAATAAATTATCGCTATATGTGAATGGGCGATTGGCGCAAACCAATTTGGCATCCAAAAGGGTCGCTATTAACAACGACGCACCTCTGACGATTGCAAAAAGTCCTTGTATTGGTACGACTGACCGCAAATTCACGGGTTATCTCGATGAGTTTCGCATATATGACCGCGCAATCAATGAAGCTGAAGTTGCAGCACTATACCGCAATCCAGACCGCATTGCCAACCGCGATACGATTGTTTTTTTGGGTAGTTCAGTGACTTTGGGCGTGACAACTACTTGTGCTACAGATTTCGTATGGTCGCCCAAAGAAGGCGTAAGTAATGATAAAAGTGCCACAACAACTATTACACCCACCAAAGGTGGTGAGTTCAGTTACATATTGGCGATGAAGGAACAACAATGTACCGCTTTGGATACTATTAAAATAAAAGTGATTGACCCGAAAGATTTGGCGTGTACAGAAATATTTTTGCCAAAAGCCTTTACGCCCAATGGCGATGGTTTGAATGACCAATTTTATATATCCAACCCCTATGCGATTGATGAAGTTTTGTCTTTTGAAGTATTAGATGGTTGGGGTGGACGTATGTTTTATACCCAAGACCGTTTTGAACGATGGGATGGCACTTTCAATGGGCAAACTGTAAACCCGGGTGTATTTCTTTGGAAAGCAAAATTCAAATGTAAAGGAGAGGAAAAGACGGCGTTTGGGAGTGTGACGCTCTTGAAGTAACAAGTGCAACGGAACGCTGTTCCGTTGATGGCGTAACGGAACAGCGTTCCGTTGCACTTCTAAAAAGCCGTATGAAACTTTTTTAAGTTTCATACGGCTTTTTATTTCATAAAGTAATACCCCCTCAGTATTTTTGCCCTTCAACGTGTAAAAAAAGCCAGATATGAATTACGCTTTAACAAAAATCAAAGAAGTGACGAGTGGCGTGGTGCAGACGCTCTCTCCAGTTTTCTTTTTGCGGACGGGCAATAAGACGTTCATTCAGCATATCTTATACGATAGCCGTAATATTGCTTTTCCTGAAACTTCACTATTTTTTGCTTTGACGGGCAAACGACATGACGGACATGATTTTATTAAAGGCTTATACGAAAAAGGGGTGCGCTATTTTGTCATTTCAAAAGAAATTGATATTGCTGCCTATGATGGGGCTATATTTTTGAAAGTGCCAAATGTGCTACACGCCTTGCAGGACTTGGCAGCTTATCATCGCCAGCAATTTCCAAATTTGAAAGTGATTGGCATAACAGGGTCGAATGGCAAAACGATGGTGAAAGAGTGGCTCAATCACCTTTTGAAAGATGATTATGCAATTATCAGAAGTCCTAAAAGTTATAATTCTCAATTTGGGGTAGCTATATCGGTGCTACAAATTCGGACAGAACATACGCTTGCTATATTTGAAGCGGGTATTTCTGAAAAAGGCGAGATGGAGCGTTTGGAGCACGTTATCAAACCCAATTGGGGCGTTTTTACCGTTCTCGGCGATGCACACGCCGAAGGTTTTGACAACAATCAAAAGAAAATGATTGAGAAAGCCTTGCTTTTCAACCATACTACTAAGAATTTTTATAATGCTGATAACGCCATCGTGGTCAATGCGATGAGCCGTTTTTCAGAAAAAAAGAAGCGCGTTTGGTCTCATCGTTTGGATACAGCGCATTTGAAAATTGACAAAACTGAACGGATAGACGATGCGCATACCCGCATATATGCCCAAGCACGAGGGCAAGAACACAGCATCACGATACCCTTTACGGACAAGGCTTCGATTGATAACGCTTGCCTTTGTTGGTTGATATTGCAGCAAATGAATTATAGCCACGAGGTCATCAGCCAACGCATGAAAACGCTCGAACCCGTTGAAATGCGCTTGGAAATGAAGGCGGGTATTAATGGTTGTTTGATAGTGAATGATGCGTATAATGCTGACCTCAATTCGCTACAAATTGCCCTCGATTTTATCAACCAACAAAGTCGCCAATTGACACAGACGGTTATTCTGTCGGATATATTGCAAAGTGGGCAAGATGATAGGACGCTCTATCAAAAAATTGCAGACTTGTTGGCAGAAAAAAACGTATCGAAGGTCATTGGCATCGGGCAACACGTTAAGCAATTGGGGGCTTCTGAAAAATACAAAACAGAATTTTTCGATACTACGGAAGATTATTTAGGCAATATTAAAAATACAGATTATCAAAATGAAATTGTACTACTCAAAGGAGCGCGGATATTTGGATTTGAACGCATCGCCGAGCGACTGGCGCAGAAGGGGCATAACACGGTGCTGGAGGTGAATTTGAATGCCCTTTTTCACAATTTGCAGGTATTTACCAAGGTTTTGAAGCCAAAAGTAAAAATGATGGCGATGGTAAAAGCCTCTGCATATGGGCAGGGTAGCGATGAAGTTGCTCGATTACTGGAGTTTCACAATATAGATTATTTGGCGGTAGCATATACGGACGAAGGGATAGAGTTGCGCAATCACGGTGTAAAAATGCCCATCATGGTGATGAACCCCGAGGAAAGTAGTTTTGATGCTTTGCGCCGCTACAATCTTGAACCCGAAATATATAGTATCAATCTTTTAAAACAATTGACGAGCTATATCCAACAAGCCAAAACGGATATGCGCATACATATCAAATTGGATACAGGTATGCACCGTCTGGGCTTTGAAGATGCTGACATTCAACCACTTATAATTATTTTAAAAGAAAATGCCCATATTAAAATAGCTTCGATATTCACGCATTTAGCCGCTACCGAAGCGGCAGAACACGACGGATTTACGCACGAACAAGTCCGCCGATATACGCTCATGTACGATAAAATTACTGAGGGGGTCGGCTATAAACCCATGCGGCATGTCCTCAATTCGAGTGGTATATTAAGGCATAAAGACTATCAATTTGATATGGTGCGCTTGGGTATTGGCTTGTATGGCATTGATAATCATGGCGATTTTCAAGACAAATTACAAGTGGTTCAGACCTTAAAAGCAACTATTTCACAGATAAAAAACGTAGCTAAAACGGAGACTATTGGCTACTCGCGTAAAGGTATTTTGACCTGCGACAGCCGTATTGCTACTATTTCGATTGGCTATGCCGATGGATTACTGAGGGGGTCAGGCAATGGGCGTTTATCCGTTATTTTACACAACAAAAGCGCACCTATTATTGGCAATGTTTGTATGGATATGACGATGATAGACATTACAGATATACCCGAAGCCAAAGAAGGCGATAGTGTGGAGATATTTGGAGGCAACCAGCCCGTTCAAATCTTAGCTGATGCGCTTGGGACTATTCCATATGAAGTGTTTACGAATATATCAGAGCGCGTGAAAAGGGTTTATTTTCAAGCGTAAATAGTTGAAAATAGATATTAAACATTTTCAACACTTAAAAAAAATATATATCTTTGGGCAAAATACCATTATATCTATTGTTCACTTTTTTAAAACCATTAAACTATGATCCGAAAACTCTTAGACTTAACCTTTATTTTAACCTTTGCTATTTTTCTTTTTAACGCTTGTAATTCGGATAAAGATAAAGGGAATATAGTATCTGTTCGCCTCGTCACTGAACCCTCAAAACTAAACCCGCTTATTACAGAAGATGCCAATGTCTTTATTTTAGCATCACATATTTTTATGCCACTCTTAGATTTTGACCCTAATACACTTGAGTTAGTGCCGTCCCTTGCCAAAAGTCGCCCTTTGGTTACGCCGATTGACACGGGTAAATATAAAGGTGGTTTAGCCTACACTTTTGACATAAAAGACGAAGCCACTTGGGATAACGGTCAGCCTGTCACAGCCGCGGATTATGTTTTTACTTTAAAAATAATTTTAAATAAAAAAATAGCGGCTGATAATTTTAGAAGCACCATTGAGTTCGTTAAAGATATTACTCTGGATGCCCAAAATACTAAGAAGTTCACCATATATAGTGCAGAACCCTATATTATGAGTGAGCAAAATTGTGGCACGATACCCATCTATCCTGAATATCTGTACGATAGTGCTAAGATAATGCAAAAATTTTCGGTAGCTGAATTGTTGAGCTACGGAAAAGATACGACAAAATGGCGCAATCCCGATTTAATGGCTTTTGCAGCATCTTTTCAAAGTACGAAATTTTCAAATGATAAAAATGGTATTGTCGGTTGTGGTGCCTACTTGGTTGATACATGGGTAGCGGGGCAAAGTATTGGTTTGAAAAAGAAAAACAATTGGTGGGGGGATAAATTGGCAGCGAAAGAGCCACTATTTGCCGCTTATCCTGAGCGTATAGTGTATAAAACTATTAAAGACAATGCAACAACTGCGTCTCTTGTACAAAATGGAGAATTAGATGCAGTCATAAACATACCCGCTAAGGATTTTAGCGCAATGAAGCAAGATGCCAAGGTATCAGCAAAATATAACCTTACGGCTGTAACATTACCTTCGTTAGCGATGTTGGGTTTTAATTGTAAAAGTCCAATGTTGAACGATAAAAAAACACGCCATGCTGTTGCCCATACCGTTGATATTCAAACAATTATAAAAAATATTGGTGGTGGCTTTGGTGTC
>JAYVKQ010000477.1:0-10666 GCA_043768285.1 Saprospiraceae bacterium
AAAATTTAGTAAATCTGACATCTCAAACTTGCAAAAATACTGAGAGGGAAAATTTCCGCCATTTTTCTAATCCGAAAACCACTTTCGGTTTAGTATAATTGAAAACATGGTGCAAAAATGCGTTCAAATACTGAGGGGGGGCTGCAAATGATAAAATAATCCGTCATAAATTATTATTTGAAGCCAGTGTAGCCACACGGTAATAGTTTCTGTTTCAAAGAGCTATTAAATACCCTTCTTATCTTAAATTTATTACTCCAAATAAGGTATTTTTTTAACTAAATTATATATATGATTATCATTATCAATGATTTATAAAAATATTACAAAAACATTAGCTCTAAAATGTTTTTGACAATACTAATATAACATCGTATTTTTGAGAATAATTTAGCCTCTTCGATACCTTCGGTTTCACCAAATTGAGAACATGACCCAATTTTTGACAATTGGAACGCCCTTTTACGCACTTTTGAACAAATTATTTTCTAAAAAAATTTTCGTAATCATGAAAAAAAACTTTTTACTACTTTTTTGTAAAATATTGATTGTCAGTATTTTACTACTCAAATCCGTATCCTTATTCTCGCAAGTAAACTATACCGCCAATGACCGCGTCATCCCTTACGATGGTTCTTTTCGTTTTGGTGTCAATTTGGGTTACTATCCTGGTTGGACAACTGAGCAACTCGGCGTACTATCGGCAGGTAATGCTGCACTCGGCATCAAAGGCGTGGGCATAAACACAGCGCGCCCTGCCCTTTATGAAGAAATTTTGGAAACATTTGGCTACGATGCCCTTGTACCTACTTTCGAGAGTTTTTATCAATCAGGTATCCGCGATATGACTATGATAGTGGGCGGTCCTTCGGGTCCACATAGGGACTATACACAATATTGCCCCGGTAAGTTTTCGGACTTATTCGCCAACCTATATGAACCCATTTGGGATGGCGGCTTAAACGGTACGCCCGTTAATGAAAAAAACTATTATGCCCTTTACCTCTGGAAAACGGTTACGAATTATAAAAAATACGTGAAGGTTTGGGAAATCGTGAATGAACCCGATTTTGACGAAAGCGTTACACAATGGCGTACTGACTTTGACTTAACCTACGGTTGGTGGCGCGAAAATCCAGACCCTTGCACGTATCAGCTCCACGCGCCGATATTCAACTACATCCGTATGTTGCGCATCAGTTGGGAAATCATCAAATCCGTTGACCCCAACGCACAAGTGAGTGTGGGGGCGTTGGGCTATGCGAGTTTCTTAGATTTGGTGTTGCGTAATACTGACAACCCGAATAATGGAGCTGTATCAAACGACTTCCCTCTTAAAGGCGGTGCTTATTTCGATATTATGGGCTACCATATTTATCCGCATATTGACGCAAGCCTTTGGACGTACAGCCCAACAACGGGTATTACGGGCTTTCATCGCCATTCAGATGGGGCGATTGATAGTGGTTTGGTGAAAAAACAAGCCTTTTTTCAAAGCGTTTTGACTAAACATGGCTACGACGGTTCACGCTATCCTCAAAAGCCGTGGGTACTTACCGAGTTTAACTTGCCACGCAAAGCATTTTCTGCAAACTATGTGGGTAGCGACGATATTCAAGTCAATAGTGTAATGAAAGCGGCTATTGAATGTCAAAAACGCAGTATTTCGCAATTGCACGTTTATCAATTGGGCGATAAAACAACCCTCGATGCCGCCAGTTATGAATTCGATTTGATGGGTTTGTATAAAAAAATTGAAGGCACGCAACCTTATAATATAGCCGTCAATCCGATGGGTATTGCCTACAAAACAACTTCAGATTTGATATTTGGGGCAAAATATGACGCTGCCCAAACCAATGCGATGAACCTCCCAGCCAATATAAAAGGCGCGGCGTTCAGAAAAACCGACAACAGCGTGGTCTATGCTATTTGGGCAAAAACCACGGTGGATAAATCCGAAACAGCTTCTGCCAATTATACTTTCCCCGCCAGCATGGGTTTGACGGGTTTGAAACGCTATGCTTGGGATTTTGGTCAAACTGGTGCTTCTTCGGACATAAATGCCAGTGGCAATATTGCTTTGACGGCAACACCTATTTTCCTAACCGCTTCAAACGTAGTGGTGACAACCCTGCCCGATTTAACCTTAACAAACTTGAATATTCAGACCCCCTCAGTATTGGGCGGTCAAAAAGTAGATTTCAAAGTAGATATTCGCAACGTAGGACAAGGCAATGCGTCGGGCAACTTTAGCCTAAAATCTTATATATCAAAGGATAATGCATTAAGTGCAGATGATATACAATCTGGCACTATCAATACAGGTGGCTACAATGCGGGTTTTGTAAGCCTACAAGTAGCGGGTTCGGTCACTGTTCCTGCCACCTTTACAGCGGGTCAATATTACATCATTGCGAAAATAGATGCCGACGACCAAGTGGGCGAAAGCAACGAAAACAACAATGTGGTGGCTTCAGGTGGCACGTTTACGGTCACGGTTGTTAATCCGCCATCAACCACTTGCGCCAATAGTATTTTAAAAAATGCTGGCTATGAAAGCGGCATCACAGAATGGGGCGGCGGCGGCGAAGTCGTCAATACGGGCGCATTTAGTGGCACTAATGCCTTGAGGATTTGCAAAATTGAAGAGCGTGTATTCCAAGGGCAAGCGGCACAGGCGGGCAAAACCTATAATTTCCGCTTGTATGCACGGGTAGATGCGGGTACAGAAGGCTACTTTGGTATCAAATTTATGAATAGTAGCTTTACGCCGATTGACTTTTTGATATTGCCTATCAACTCAACGACTTACTCTACGCATACGCCCAATGGCACAGCTACGAGCCGCACAGCCCCAACGGGTACGGCATATGTGGAGGTTTTTGTTGCCAAAAGTCTTGGCACAGGCTGCGTTTATGCCGATGATTGGTGCTTGACAGAAGGCGGCGGCACGGGCGGTAATCCTTGCGATACCGATACCACACCACCTCAGATTACATGTCCACCGAATATTGCAGTAACGGCGGCGGCGGGTCAAACAACTGCGGCTGTTACCATTGCACCACCAGCCGTGAGTGATAACTGTACTGTTGCGACCTTGCGTTTGACTACTACAAGTGGCGAAACTGTAGCCACACCTAATAATATTGCCACATTACCAGTAGGCGTAACCAATTTGCGCTGGATAGTAACGGATGCAAAAGGCAATAGTGCCAGCTGCACTTATACAGCAACCGTAACAAGTGGCAGCACAGGCGGCGGCGGCACGGATATGGGTTTGACCATATCGGCTAACCCAACAAACTATAAAAAATGGACGAATTTGGATTTCACAATCACCGCAAGAAACAACAGTAGCGCAGCGTTTAGCAATGTTGTGATACAGTTTAAATTCCCTACGGGTACGGTCTCTGGTGGGGCAGTTACCCCCTCAGTAGGTGTATGGCGCGAATGGTGCGCGGGTGGTACACAATGTTTTCAATGGGAAATACCGAGTGTGGCAGCAAATGCTTCTGTAAGTTTGACAATTCCAGTATTCGTATTAGATATGAGTACGCCATTAGTTGGTACAGCTACCCTCCTATCTTCAACGCCAACGGATACAAATGCTGCCAATAACACAGCATCGGTTATAGTGATTGGTGCGCCTACCCCTCAGTCTGGTTTGGTGCGTGCGGATATAGTGCAGACAATTCCTGCCTTTATCCAAAAAGTAGCACCCAATCCAAGCGACGAGGTAACGACAATTGAGGTAGAAAGTTTGAAAGAACAAACCATTACCATCCAAATTTTTAACAATATTGGTAAACTCATCGGCTCTGAAAAACGGACGGTGCAGAAAGGGCATAATGTCCTGTATCTGGATGTTACGCCGTATCAAAGTGGTCTGTATTTCATATCTACGGAATATCAGAGACAGCCTGTTAAGTTTGTGAAGATGTAGTTTTTGTTGTTATTTTGATATAGATGACCCCAAATAAGCAGGTGCATGTTTGGGGTCATCTCTTTTATAAAAAATTGAAAATCATTTTTTTACAGTCACTTCCTGTTTATCCGTAGCAGGAGATGCTATATTTTTTCTGAAATCATTGAATAGGACAATACTCAATACCAAGACGGCATCGAACAAGACATTTTTAGTGTCATCAGTCAGAGGATATTTAGTGGGATTGTATAAATGCAAAATATAACAGCAAATATTGAGAAAAATATTCGCTAAGGAAGATGCTCCTAAAAGGGCAATAACATCGAATTTACCTATGCCGTAATAGACAAGGCTTAGATAAATAAGGATACCAACAACACGTACAGAAATTTGACCAAAAACACTTAACATGACATTAATTTCTTTTAACGCTCAATCGGAAGAAATTGAATTATGCCATATTATATTAGCCAATGCAGGAAGGAAAGCGAGATACTTAACTTCAAAAAGAGGCTCAATATGGAATTTTCTTCCAATAGTTTAACAACTTCGTTCCGAAAGGCGCGAACAGATTTCAGTTGTTAGTAATGTTGAGCATCTTCAAAAATTAAGTTAAAAATTTAATTTTGGAATTTACGCCTTATAGATTTTTCCCGATGGGAGGAATTTGATACAAAGATATGATTAAGTTTTAATATTGTCAAATTTGCAAACAAAAAAAATAAAAATTATTATTTATTTAGAAATAAAGAAAAGAAGCACCCCCTAAGTATTTTTCATAAAAAAAGACTAATTTTGTATAAAATTAGTCAATATGACATTAGATATTCAAGAAAAAGAAGCGCGTGAAGGTTTGAGATTGCTATATGGCATAGCGGAGAAACCTTATTTTGAAATGACCCAAGCAGAAAAGGAGGAGGTCGCTATAAAAGGTTTTGAAAAAGCGAAAGAAGCATCATTTACAAGGGGGCTACCTATAATATATGGCGAAAATGGTCATGTCATCGCTGAATATGTAGATGGGCGGCGGTTTATTAGAGAAAATGGTGTCGATGTAAAACCTTACGATGGAAACTAAACCAACTATCTATATTTTAGCTGGTGCAAACGGCATAGGAAAAACTACAGTTAATGCTTTTAGTATTCCTAAAAATGTGCCCTATATCAATGCTGATGATTTTGCATATCAGTTGCGACAGCGCATGGGTGATACGAATGTCCAAGAAATTGCCAATGCAGAAGCTCTTGAATTTATGAACAAATTTATAGTGAAAAGACAGTCTTTTGCAATCGAAACCAATCTGGCAGATAATGAAACGTGGCTGTTTTTAATTGGAATTCAAGGGTTAGGTTATACAATACATCTGACCTTTTTTAGCGTTGATGATGTCAATGTTTGTGTAGATAGAGTAAAAAATAGAGTAATACATGGCGGTCATTTTGTTCGCCCTGATATAGTTAAAGCACGATATATTGCTGGATTAGGTTTACTTAAACACTATAAAGACATTCCAAATTACCTTGTTTTAACAGATAATTCAACAATAAGCCGTAACTGTGTAGAATTGTCATTAGGTGAAATAGTTTATCAAGATGATAATTTACCAAAATGGGTGCAAATCATCATAGGTACTTCTGAAAATACACATAAAAACTACAACGATATAGAAGATGTACGCAATCAATACAACAAACTAAAAGACAAAGAAGATTGAAACTTGTACAATTATGCAATTGAATTACATAATTGTACAAAACTAATCAATCTCGCCGTTCATAATTCCGCCGTTTCCGATAGGTAATATTCCAAAACGGTATATCCCAACTCAAATTTAGGCTGCCCCGAAAACGGATATTGTCTCGGTATTGAATGGTCGCGCTATTGATGCGATAGAGCAATGGCTGGGTTTGAAAGCCTACGGATATATTCAAAGGCGTGCCACCAAAACGACCCAACATAGCATAAATACCAGGTGCAAAAATATCATTCACCGTAATTTTTGGTGCAGTCGTGGTATCATTATTCGTCAATCGCCAGCGCGTTAAGCCACCTAAATCAACGATGCTTAACAATAATTGTGCATTGCGTGGGGCAATTTTTTTTCCAAAATGAGATTCCTTAATCAGCCGATGCTTGGGTTTCCATAATCTATTGATACTCATATTAATACCAATAGGTGCAGAAACGCTTACCAAGCCTTTATTATGCACAATAGCCCCTTGAAAACCCAAATAACTATTGATACCAAACACCACACCCGATTCCTTTATCCGCGAGCTACCCAGCGGACTCATGGTGGCTTCTAAAAGTGCTTGCACTTCGTCACTCGTTTTGGCTAATACTAAAGCAGCAGCAAAATTGCCGTATTTAAAAAAATTATCTATGGCAACATAATCCACCACAGACAGCATTTTTTCATCTTTTTTAAAGATAAAAATGGAATCAATCAAGCGATATTCCGATTTAGACACTTTTATATACTTGCCAAATATGGGCGCGTACTCACGCAAGGGCGCATACTTTTCCTTATCCGTTTTTTTCTTTTTGACAATGCGTTGATAGAGGACTTGCTTATTCAAATTTATATCCTTAGTAGGGTCAAATTTCTTATTATAAAGATATACTTGCCTAAAATCAGCCGCTTTCATTAACTCCGTGACGTGCGAAATTGCTGAATGGTATTGCCGTGCTTTCATTTCGGCATATATGCGTGGGAGGGTTTCAGCTATGAAAATACCACGATGCCAATTGTAAGGCATGGCAGCATTTTTATCAAAAACTTCTTGCAATTTAGGCGCGTATTTCACCAATCCAACGGCATTTTCGTAAAAGCCGACCAACTGTTCCCAATAGACTTTACCGTCTTCGTTTTGCTTGCGCGTATCGTTGAGGGCTTTGTAAGAACGTTCAATATCGTTCACTTTTTGCATCAATCCGCGTATAAAATCTTGCGCGCGGTCATAAAATGGGTCTTCGCTGGGCGTGTTGAGGTAGTTAATATAGTCTCGCAGTGTTGTACTATCGTTATATCGAATGAATACTGAGGGGTCGTCTTCATCAACGGCTAATTCGTGCATCAAACCCAACCAGATTTTGGCAGCACCCATATCTTTTCCTTTAAAAAGGAGATACAAACTATCTAAACCGCTTATCCAATAAGACGAAGAACGGTGGATACTATCCTGCAAACCCATTGACAACAAGCGGATGGTTTGCAAACTGCCTTTCAAGGTTTTTCCTTCGTCTGTTTCATCATAAGCTTCGCTAAAATTAAGATTTTCAAGCGAAACGCCGGGATGGTCATTTTGCACCAAACCATCGGCAAATTGGGTGACGGTCATAATGAACCCGCGCACAGGTTGGTTGCCATCAAAAGCAGATTTGTATTTTTCCGTTTCTAAAAAAGCGTTGGTATTGGCGAGGGTATTCCCTAAATCTTCTTCTATCTTCTGGCGAAGGCTTTCGATGTATTTATCAAAACCATATATCTCGGTATCAATTTGACTCAATAGCCCGTAAGTGCGCGGAAAAAGGGTTGTTAATTCCACCGTTTCTGCCATATCTTCTTTCATTTTTTCAAAAAACAGCTCATTCAAATCCTGTTTAAAGCGTTTGACAATAATTTTAGCGAAGGCATCGGCGAAGACAGTGGCGTTTAGACCACCAATTGTTGAACCCAGACGCGTTAATACGGGTTTAGAGTTGCCACTCTTATTGTCTGAAATATCTTCAAAATTTTGGAAACGTCCAAACTCTGCCATCGCAATACCGCGCAGTAAATACTCATTGATAAAGCTGTTGTTTTTATAAATATAGCGTAATTCGCCGAGTGTAAAGCTATTGGGTACACCTGCATAAGTGCTTAATATCTCTTTCAATTGATTGGTATCTTTAGGGTTGATACCGCCACCTTTTAACATATTATGCAGTAATAAGGCATCATAAAAAGGGTAACGACGGGCTTTTTTGGCAGTATCTACAGTGTTGTCGAATGTTTTTATCACACTTGCAGTCGTATCTTTTCTATATATTTTTATCAACTTGTTTTCAGGCTCACCATTTTTTGAATAGATAATTTCGAGTTTCAGTTGATTGGTTTTTTGCCAATTTTGCGCGTCTCTTTTAACATCTGCCCTTACATCAAAGTCTATAACTCTGCGGGTTGTATCGTTATTGATTTTCAAAATACTTCTGCCCGTAAAAGGTTTAATTTCAATACCTTGTATCTTTTCCCCGCTGTTATTAATGATGCGAATAATGCTGAAATTGAAGGGCAATTGCCACTCTTTTTTGTCATCCTCTTGCAAACCCATAGCTACACTCGGCGGTGTGATGACATCTATTTTGTTGATGTTATTGACGACTATCATCACAGTATCTTGCCCTTTAACGACATTGTAGAATGCGCTTGTAAAAATGATAGTGGCTATTAGAATGATATTTTTCATTTTGGAGATTTGATTTAATGATGCATTGTGACATAATGGGAACACTGATGACACAGATTAAACAGATTTACACGGATTTTTTAAAATTGATATAGTAAATCAAAAATCGATGTTTTTAACATTATAAATTTATAATAACTGGGAATTGTTATCTAAAATACTGAGGGGGTATAACCTCCATTGTCCATTGTAAATTGTAAATTGTCCATTATCCATTCTCATAACAGTTCATATTTATTAAAAAAATCAAAAATATTGCGCATTTTGATGACATACGTTATCTCATTATGAAAATCGGCACCAATGACCATACCGACCACTTTGTTATCTTCGATAGTACGTACCCACGCGCCCGAATCGCCTGCTTCTGTGAGGCTTTTACCTTTTACATTTGCAGTGCTGATACCCACCAAATCAACGAACGTATCTTTATCGGCAGTATCTTTCAATTTTAGCGAAACGGCATCGTCTTTATAAATTTTGATGACTACGCCCTCTACGATTTTACCTTGAACTTCGCTAAAAACGTGTACTTTTAGTTGTTTTTCATCTTTATCTTTGACTTCATAAATGGCTTTAGGGTTGCCGATATGGTCATTATTGGCTTTGTCCTTTTTCTTCATTTTAATGAAAGCGACATCTAAGGTTTTATCCAATATTTTATCGTCTAACTCGCCTACAATGCCTTTTTCATTAACAATTTCTTCGGATTCGTCACCAATTCGAAGATTCCAATCACTGATATTGCCTTTGGCAACGTGTAGGCAAGTCATGCCATACACCCTGCCGAAGGGGTCTTTGACGTAGCCGCCGATAGTGCCAATGGCATCTTTATCCCTTGATTTATTGCGTACCAAATTGGAGGTAGGTTTAGGTGCTTCTGCGAGCGTCAAACCACGGTTTGAAGTGGACTTTTTACGCGATTGTTTGGTGGAGGTTTTTTGTCCCATACTCTGGTTTTTTTATCTTGCTTGAAATGAGGTAATAAAGATAGTATTTTCTTCCAATCTTGTTTGTTTTATAGCATTATCATTGAAATATTATTTTCTTTGTCAAAACGGATTGCTTATTATCAAAAACGACTTTTGCGATAAATAACCCTTTGCCAATATTTTCTTTTTTAAAAGTATATTGTGGCGCATTTTGCTTACCCGAATTAAAGACTTCTCTGCCTACTAAGTCATAAACAGCAATACGATACCCCCCCTCAGTATTTTTACCCATTTCTAAGGTCATATCGCCCGAAGACGGGTTTGGATATAGGCTAACTTGTTGATAATCAATATCATCAACGGCAGTAGAAAGTGATGCAATAGGCTCGCCACACACAAGTGATTTTGAAAAAGTAACGGTACGCCCTAAAAAATCTAAGAAATTTATTAAATATCTACCATTCGTATTGTATAACTCCGCATGACCACCACCAGGCACTGTAACGATAACAGAGGGGATACCCAAACGCCGTGCTTCGGGGTAGAGCGTTCCACTGCCGTCACCAAAAAAACTATATACATTTTTGCCATAACCATAGGCAACCACATCATCCGCAGTACCATGATAACTGATAAAAGGCACATCGTCTTTATCTAACCACTCTTTGCGATACAAAGCACCTGAAGCATTAATAGCACCTTTCACTTTGCTTGAAAAACCTTCGTTACCACTATTGCCCTCAAAACCGCCTTGTTTTGTAATAATATCCCTTATCCACGTGTCTATTTTGTCAATAGAATCCATTTGCGCCGTTGCCATAGCCGTGATAGCACCCGCCGATACGCCACCGACTATGATATTATTGGTATCAACCTTAAATGTATTGGTCGTTTTGGCATCTTTATACAAAAAGCGCACAGCCGCTTTCATATCTTGCGCCGCTTGAATAATGGTCGGTGTAATTTTCGTCGAGTCGGGAATACCTTGTGTGACAATATTGTACAAACGATAATCAATAGAGACACAGACATAGCCTTTTTTCGCAAATATTTGGCAAAAAGAGCGCATTTCGGCGCGTGTGCCTTGCACAAAGCCGCCGCCAAATGCCCATAGAATGACAGGGCGTTTAGCCTGTGCATCGCCTTTGGGTTGCACTATATCCATGAATAAATCAATGGCAGCTCCACCTTGGGGCGCATTACGTCCATATTTCACGGTGGTCATGGTTGTATCTGAAAACACATCAAAATTATAGCGAAAACCATCGCAGCCTACAGTTGCTTGGCTAAATACGGTTAGGGTTGAAGAAAGGCACAACAAAAAGAGGATAATTTTTTTCATTTTGGAATAGATTAT
>JAYVKQ010000478.1:0-5028 GCA_043768285.1 Saprospiraceae bacterium
ATTGCTGTATATTAACTACTCAACATCCTATATATGGCTAAGGTAACGAAAACGAAAAAAAAAGGTAGTAAAGGTATCACGCTGATACGCAAATCCAACGACTTGATTGAGGCGCGTTATAAATTTGATGTTTGGGAAATGCGCTTTTTCCTTTCCGTTTTGGCACAAATTCGGCGAGAAGACGATGATTTTAAGGTATATCGCGTGTGGTATAAAGATATTGTGAAGACGTTTGGCTTGAAAACCCATCAATCGTATGATATGCTGCGCGAAGGGGCAAAAAAGCTGATGAATAAGAGTTTTTACGTACAATATGAGGACAAAGGCAAGCCGCGTGAGACACAATACCACATTTTGCGTAAGTTGGATTACTCGACCCAAAGCAAAGAGGGTGGGCGAGAAGACCAACAAGAGTACATAGATTTGACGATTGAGCAGGAAATGAAGCCTTTTTTATTGCAATTGCAAAAAAGCTTTACGACATATGAACTCCGAAACGTAACCAAATTGGGAGCCTATCCGATGCGTTTTTATGAACTACTCAAGCAATATGAGGTTATCGGCAATCGCCTTTTGAAGTTTGAAGAATTGAAAAGAATGTTTGAATTGGAAAAAGAATACCCGCGTTTCCCCAACTTTTTCCAAAAAATAATACAACCTGCCGTGCGGGACATCAATAAGTTCACGGATTTGGAAATAACAGAGGTCGAAAAAGTGAAAGAGGGTAGCAAAATATCGAGTGTCCGTTTTTATTTCCGACACAAGAACCAAGAGGAGTTGGAAATACTGAGGGGGGAACGCCCTGCGGTCATACAACCGTCTCTGTTCGATGATACACCCCCTCAGTATTCTGACCCGACCAAACCACAAATATTGCTTGAAACCGAACCAGATAGGCTTTTTTCGTTGTTTTACAGTAGGGTAGTAGAGAATATGGGTGTTACGCCTTTGGTTTTTGCTGATTTGGTGAAGCAATATAATGAAGAACAAATCAGTCAAGCTGTGCGCGTGACTAATCGTGCTAAAATAAACGGCATGATAAAAACCAATATGTCAGGCTATTTTGTGCAGGCTTTGAAACAGGGCTATACCGACCAAAAAGAAGAAGCTGATAAGAAAAAAGTAAAAGAAGACAAAGCCAAAAAGGATAATCAACGCCAAGACGCGCTGCGGGTTTTGGAAGATGAAAAAGAAATGATGCTCAAAGATAGGATACGCGAATTGGTTTCCGAAAACCCAAAATTGACGGAACAGGCTATCGTTTTTTTACAAAACAATACCTATACTAAGCCGATGATTGAAGTGATTGCTAAAAATTTGAAACGCGCATTAACTATTGAGGATTATCGTCAAGAGGTACAGTTGCGAGATTGGGTTATCAAAACGATAGTAGAGCAAAATAAAGAGGCATTTGCGGATATATTGGCTGATTTTGAGGAGAAAGTAGCGCGTTTGGGTGGGAGTCCGTTCTAAGTTTTCAATTGATAGTATGGGTAGTTGTAAAACAGAAGACCCCTCAGTATTTGAGGGGTCTTCTGTTTAGTATCGAGAAAAAAATAGCTGAATTTATTCTATCTAATATATTCGATGCATTACGTAAGTTACTGATTACCAACACCTTTGTCGAATAAGTACGACGGTACAAATCAGCAACTTATTTTTTCTTCTTAATATTTGGCTTCGCGGGTGCTTGCCTTGCCCCATCTTTCTCCGATGTGGTCTGACGTTCTTTTACGACCTTTTCGAGAGTGGGTATAGCTTCATCAGCAAGCGCAGTGGCAGACGGTAAGGTATTATTTTTGAAGAAATAAAATAAACCACCTACGAGCGATAAAAGCAAAAGAGCCGAAGCAATAAGACTGTATGTTTCGCCGGCATAATAAGAAGCGGGCTTAAATTCCATGATTATTTTATGATTACCAGCCGGTATTTTAGCTGCCCTCAAAATATAATTGGCTTTCACAAATTCAGCTTCTTGCCCATCAATAGTTATGTGCCAGCCTTTTTCCATCGGATAATATATCTCAGAAAACACTGCCAATTGGTCACTTGTTGCTGCCGATTCGTATTCTAATTTATCGGGATGATAGGTTTTTAGTGTGATTGTAGCGGAGCTGTCATACTGAGGGGTGAAGCCTTTGAGCTTATCCGCATGTTTTTTCTGTATCACGACATCAAAGCGTGGGTTTATAGTGCCGACGGCATCAATTTCGGTATCGGCATTTTCGACAATTTGCACGTTTTTGACAAACCAAGCGTTGCCAAGCGCGTAAGGATTGGGTTGCAATCCGCTCAAATCGTTGCCCATGATGATGTATTTGGCGTTCAACATCCCGTATAAGGGTAGGTTTTTCTGTTGCAAAATGGGCGTTTGGGGTTCAAAATTTTCCAAGTACATTTCGCGCATTTCTTGATACCCCATCATTTTTGCCGCATGATAACCACCCACTGACTTGTGGAACATCGAAGTATTCGCGTTTTCAAACGGCGAACCTTGTCGCAAATCTAAAACGCGGAAGCTCAAATCCTTATCTTTTTGGATAACTTGGTCAACGGGTTGGGCTACTAATTCGCCATTAGCTGCCGAAGGGATTTGAAATTTTTCGTCATAAATTACCCGCCTTGAAGCTGACCATATGTCGCCAAAACACAATAAACCAACTGCTGCAAAAGCCATCCAACTCTTTGAAATCCAACCTCTTAGCGTGGCGAACAATATACCAGCCGCCAATAGTATAAACATCAATGAGCGCGTGGCATCGCTTGACGCTAATTCGCTTCTGACGGGACGTATTTGACTTAAAAAATTATCTACTTGTTGTTTTATTTGTGCAACCGACGCGTTAGGATTGCTTTCTCTAATTTGCTTCGATATTTGGCTGGCAATTTTTGCGTCCGCAACTTCGCTCACAGGACTGCCAAACATAGCAAACAAACACAAAACAACTGATACGCCACCTGCAATCAGCAATGCCCGTTGTTTTTTATCGCTGGATACTGAGGGGTCTAAAAATTTGCTGATGCCCAACATTGCCATCATCGCAAACAACATTTGACCCAAACCCAATGCTTGCGTATGGGCGCGAAACTTATTAAACATCGGGAAAATATCGTATAAAACATTGGCAATAAACGCGTTTTTGCCCCATGCAATGCCAATCATTAGGAGGGTAGAAGCCAATATTGCCCATCTCCAACGGTTATCTACCAACTGCAAACCGAGTAAATACAAGAAAAACACAATCGCTCCGTAGTAGATAGCGACCCCCACAAAAGGTTGGTCACCCTTGTAAAATGCTGCCGCACTCATGCCTTGTTGCACCAACGGAATGTCGCTCATATCTTGCGTACCGCCCCCACCATAAGCATTTTGCACCAATAAGGTAATACTTTCGCCGATGCCGTAACTCCAACCGAACGCATAATCTTTGGTCAAACCACCTTTTGCGTCACTTGATGCGGATTGTCCTTGTTTGGTTTGAATCTCCATTTTTTTTGCGGCGGATAGTTCCGTTTTACCGCGTGTACTTTCGCCTTGATATTCCAAAGTCGTCCAAATAGTTGTTAAATTGGTCAAAATACCCAAAGCCAATCCTGCTATGAGTGTTAAAGCCGATTTACCAAAATCCAATATTTTGCCATTTATGGCAGCGTATATCAATTCAGAAATGCCCAAAATGCCCAAAATCATGTAGGTATAATACGTAATTTGGTAGTGATTGGCGTAAATTTGCATAGCAGCAAATAAGGCAAATAATGCCCCACCTATTACTAATTGTCCCCTAAACGCTAAAATTGCACCCGCCAAAACGCCTGGGGTCAATGCCAAAGCAATCATTTTTGTAGAATGACCTGCGGCGATAATATCCATATTGAAGGTAGAAATGCCAAAAATGATAGCTCCCAGAAGCGATAATCGCCAATCTAAGCGCAGTACACTGAGCATCAAATACATACAGAGCATTGCCAACAGGGTTTCTGCAAACGGCGATGTGAGTGGTTGACCCAGAAGTAAGGCTGTAAAAACAGGGCGCGTCAAATTCCCTTTGGTATCCATATGAATTTGAAAAGTGGGCATACCACTAAAATACGCGCTCGTCCATAATGGGGCAGTACCCGTTTCTTTTCTGTACTTTTCAATTTCAGATTGCGAGGCACTTGCCTGCACGATGTCATTCTGATTTAACACCTTCCCGTCAAAAACATAAGGCGCGAAAAAGATGAGCGCAAGCACCATCATAATGAAAACAGCAATGCCATGGGGCAATAATTTCTTCCAAGTAGGAGTTTCCATATTTTTTATAATGAATAATTAATAATGAATATTGATTTTGCGGTGTCTAAAAAAGCGGGTAAAACTATCACATTTAAAGAAAAATCCATAGATATATACCAAAAAAACCAAAAATAAAGAAAGCGTTCTGGGTGTTTTTACCCAAAACGCTTTCCTTGTCCTTACTTTGATGCGATACTGAGCGTTTAGGCAATTCGCGAAAATAGTAGTCCGCCACCGATAATATCCTCACTCGGAATTTCCAAAATGCCCGTATTGTCGCTAAAACGCGCTTCAATTTGGTGCTTTTGAGCTAAAGTATCGTAAAAATACTTTTCAGACATAAAGGTGAAAGGGTAGCGAATAACCCTGTCTTCAACGTTTGGCGGCAATCCTGCATGACCATTCCAGCTTAATTTTGAATGGTGAATTGTGACGACCTCAACATTTTTTCTGTTCAATCCCATTCGATTGAACAGTATATGATTGGCATTCAAAGTCAATAATTTATCTAAATAGACCTTTGGTTTTTCTACGCATTGTAGCGTACCAGAGGTATGTAGCAAATCAATTGTACCCAAATATTGAGTTGCTGCTTCAATCGAATGGAAGAATTGCAATTCATCATTCGCAAATTTTTCACCCGCTTTTGCCAAAGCGGGTGTCTCAACGACTGCCCATTTGAGTTTGATACCTTTACCAAAAAACCTTTTAATATCATAATAGTGACCACCTAAATTGCCGCCAAAATCCAG
>JAYVKQ010000479.1:0-5634 GCA_043768285.1 Saprospiraceae bacterium
CCTTCAGTATTTAGACTCCAAATACTGAGGGGGTAACAATAATCAATTTTTAAGCAATTGACTCTTCAATAAAATCACAAATCAAGCACTTGAAGCCGCGCACAAAAATAAGTCGCCCGCCCGCCCACTCGTATTTGTGTGATATCTTCTTGCCCACAAGGGCATTTACCACTTAAATGCGGCTTTCCCCAACCTCGGGCGTGCAGGATGAAATCGTCAGGAAGGAAATTGTAATTGGCTTCGGCGTCAATCGTCGTTTGGACAATGTAACGCATGGCGCCGTGAATGCGCTCAATCTCCGCATCAGAGAGGTCTTTAGCCAATTTTTCGGGATGAACCTTTGCGTGATGCAGCACATCGTCCGCCAACCAATTACCAATGCCCGCGGCTACGGATTGGTCGAGTAAGACGGCTTTTATCGGCGATTTTTTACGTTTAATATTCTGCGCAAATGTTTCAATGGGAATAAGCATCACGTCGGGCGCAACGCCTTTGGCGGATAAAAATACGTCGGGATTTTCAACCAATCCAATGCGCTCAAATTTGCGGGGGCAAATGAAACCCAAACCATAACCATTATTGAAATAAAAAACCATGCGGGCGTGTCGAGGCACGCCTTCGTCTTGATGAAAATACCGCAAATCGCCCGACATGCCGAAATGCATGTACGCCCAATAAAGGGTGTCTGTTTTCACGAAAAGGTGCTTACCCACCCGATAAGCACCCGTAAACTGCGCCCCCCTCAGTATATGGCGCATATCGTCGTAATCGTTGAGCAATAATTTACGCGGATCCTCACAAGTAAATTCAGCGATGGGCTGATTGAGCGATGAGGCTTCAAGATAACGGCGATACGTTTCAACTTCGGGTAGTTCGGGCATATATTTTTTAAGATTGGTAACTTTTAAAATGCTATCACAGATAATAAAACCCTAAAAAACCATTTTTGTTTGAATGATTTAAATAGCAAAACCTTTCTTGAACGGAGATTTTAAGTTTTATCACCCGAAACTTGTATGTTGAATTTTATTTTTTTATATTTACATTTATAAAATCTTCTCAGTTCAACTGTTACAGCCAAAATTTCCTAATCCACTACCCTTCTAAGTCTTTAACGATAATTATTTCTCCGTCATGAAGAAAAGAGTACATGCTTTGTTAAAAATAACAAATTCAAATTATAACAATTCTTTTAATTAAAATTAAAGTCTAAATGAAAAAATTCAGCCTCAATTTAATTGCTATTTTTACATTTTTGGTGCTTTTAAGTGCCTGCAAAAACAAACAACCGACGCCACCTCAACCACATGGCGACCGTCTTCCTACACAACCTTTGCGATCCGCCATATTTAATGCCGGGGGTTGTCTTGAGGGCTACGAAATCAGAGCAAACGGTAAAATAATATTAGAGGATGGTAAACCACCAGCGGGCTATGAAATTCATTATGTAAGTACTGAAAATGCTACACCTGTGGTAATAGCAAAAAATTTGACCTTTGAACTTGATGGCAGTTTTAAATTCAAAGGAAAATTACCAGAAGGCACACCTCTAAATTTGAACGAAACTGGTGGCAATATTTTCATTGTATTCGGGCGAGGTAGGGCATCTATCTATAGCGGCAACTGTGAAGGTCGAGATAGTATCGAAGATTTTGATCATTCAGTTTTTGATGAAAATAACGATACGACAGTCCGTAAAGACATTGATATAATATGTGATGAAAAAGGCAACATGAAATGGGGCGACAGCCCGATTAAAGATGTCAATGATTTTAAAAAACAAATGACAGCTGAGTTACAAAGACGTAAAAAACTGGGTATTGAATTCCCCGCATTGTCTTTTTCATATTGTTCGAATATCAATATGGATGAAATGTATAAAATCTTTTACGATATAGGTGAGGAAGTGAAAGGAAAAAAGGTCGAAAAACCAGCCAAACCCAAGGGCAAAACTAAAAACAAGCAGAGCAAATCCAAACAAGCCGCGCCGCTTCAAATCACCCAATACGAAAGCGGCACTTTAAAATTAAAGGGCAAAACGGTAACATTGACCAATTTACGTAAAGAACTACAAGCCGCTTTGTTAACGTATAAAGTCATTCCCAATAAAGTGCCGCGCGTGTCAGTTGGTACCGTCGGAATGGGTACGCGGCAGGAAGTCGAGACGATTATAGATGAATCCATAGCAGGAGCAAAATGGGTGCGTAAAAAAGCTGCTTTGGAAGCGAAGAATACGGCAACTGCTAAGCAGGCAACCTCTCAGTTCCCAAAATACACCAAAGAAACGGTTCTCTTCGCAAAAGGTAAAAATTCGACGACCCTGACCCGCACGATTCCGTCATTGGGTTCATTAGATTTTAACATCAATGCCAAAAAAGGACAAAAAATGGATTTCACAATCGGCTATGATTTTAAAGATAAAGATGTCGAAGGCTTTTTAACTGAACCAGGATTGCAAGATATTGCGTTATCAACTGGTCCGAAAAGCAACAACGAGTTTGCGGTAAAAAGAACTGGCAATCACCGTTTAAATGTGAACAATACGACTACCAAAAAAATAACCATTACGCTTTATTTGACTGTCGAATAGTTTAATCTTTCTCATTTCTCCAAGCCTTTTCTACCCAAAGGATAAAGTGTCAAGTGTTTTACGTCGTAAACACTTGACACTTTTTTTTAAGAAACCGTTTAAACACTTGGGATATTATCTCACCTTTGTATTCTTAGCCAAAAACAGAACTCAAAACATACGTTTAAAAAAATTACGTTATTCCAAACATCTTGTATAGTAGTTTTGACGTTTAGTAAAATATGAAGAAAATAATTACCCTTATAATTTGTTTTCCTTTTTGTCTTTTCGGTCAAAATAAAACACTAAGTGGTACCATCAAAGACGCTCAAAATGGCGAGGTTTTGATTGGGGCATCAGTGTATTTATCGGAACTCAAACGAGGAACAACAACCAACGAATTTGGCTTTTACTCCTTAGAATTACCACAAAATGCCATAAAAATTCAATTTTCTTTCGTCGGCTATACCCCTCAGTATCAGACTGTTTCGGGCAGTGAAAATGTGGTTTTGAACATAGATTTGAAGACAGAAACGGAGTTGCAGGAAGTGGTTATTTCAGCAGACTCTTACAAAGAACAGGTGCAATCTACCCAAATGTCAGTGGTGCGCTTGACGGCAAAAGAGGCTAAATTGATACCCGCTTTATTGGGTGAAACGGACATTTTAAAAACCCTGCAACTCAAACCGGGTGTGCAATCGGGCAGTGAGGGGCAGTCGGGCATCAGCGTAAGAGGGGGACAAACCGACCAAAATCTCTTTCTTTTGGATGACGCTATTGTCTATAATCCTTTGCATTTGTTCGGTTTTTTCAGTGCTTTTAATGGCGATGCGGTGAAAGATGTTCGGCTTTTTAAGGGGGATTTTCCGGCGCAATACGGTGGGCGTTTGTCAAGCGTGGTGGATATTCGCACCGATGAGGGCAATCGGAAAGATTATGAAGTATCGGGTGGTTTGGGGCTCATTGCTTCCCGTTTGACGGTGCAGGGTCCGATAAAAAAAGATAAAATTTCCTTTATTGCGGGGGCAAGGCGCACTTATGCCGATATTTTTACCCGAATGGTGAATGAATCAAGTAAAAATAAACCCAATTTCAATCCCATTCCCGATTATTTTTTTTATGATTTAAATGCGGGAATTAATGCCGACTTGAGTAAAAAAGATAAACTTTTCATCACGGCTTATCATGGTAAAGACCGTTTTGGCTTTGATAACGATAATTTTAAAGCGGCTTTTGATTGGGGCAATACGGTTATTTCGGCGCGTTGGAATCGCATAATCAACCCCAAATTGTTTATGAATACCAGCGTTTCGTATTCTAATTACGACTATGATATAAAAAATACTTTCGGGGCATTTAGTTTCAAAGTGGGCTCGGGTGTGCAAGATTACACGGCTAAAACAGATTTCACGTATTTTCCCAATAGCCGCCATCAATTACGCATGGGCGCAATGGTGACACAGCACAATTTTGAAATCGGACGCTTGAATTTTAATGCAACGGATTCGCTTGTCAATTTTTCAGCGGGGCAAAATTTAAATGGTACGCAATTCGGCATTTATATCAATGATGAATGGGAAATCTCGAAACGTTGGAAAATCAACGCAGGACTGAGGGGGTCGGCTTTTTACAACGATAAGACATTTTATGCAGCACCCGAACCCCGTTTATCGGCTCGTTTTATCGTCAACGAAAACATTTCGCTCAAAGGTGGTTACAGCTACATGATGCAATATTTGCACTTAGTTTCTAATTCGGGCGCATCGCTGCCCACCGATATTTGGTACCCATCGGACAAGACAGTGCGTCCGCAACGCATGAACCAAGTAGCGGGCGGCATTGCGTGGAATATAGGCAATAAATACCTTTTGACCAACGAATTGTTCTATAAATGGGGCTACAATCAAGTGGATTTTAGAGATGGTGCGGAGATATTTGCCAATGATAATTTGTCGCAAGAGTTTGTTTTTGGCAAGGCAAATGGCTACGGAAATGAAATTTATCTTGAAAAAAAGGTCGGTAAACTGAGGGGGTGGATTGGCTACACTTTGATGTGGTCGTGGCGACAGTTTGACAGCATTAATTCAGGTCAAAAATTCCCTTCTCGCTACGACCGCCGACACGATTTCACGAGCGTTTTGGTCTATGATTTTAATAAAAAATGGACAGTGAGCGGCGTGTTTGTGTACAGCACGGGCAATGCCGTGACGCTTCCCGTGGGGCGCACGTTTTTTCAAGGCACTAATTTAGACCGCCTTTTTGTTGCTCCCATTTACACCGAGCGCAATGGCTTTCGTTTCCCCGATTATCAGCGTTTGGATTTCAATATTATCTATAAATGGCAGCGCAAAGGGCGAGATAATGACTTCACTTTGAGTTTTTATAATGCCACCAATCGGCGCAATCCGTATTTTATTTACTACGAAGAAGTGAAAAATAATCAAGGTTTGCCCCAGAGTTTTAGGGCAAAACAAGTGTCGTTATTTCCTGTTTTACCTGCATTGACTTGGAATTTCAAGTTTTAATGATCAAAACAAATAGGCACAGTAGGACACATAGTTTCCTACTAAATGATAAAAAGCTATGTGTCCTACTATGCCTATGTGTTTAAACGAAAAAAAATGAAAAATTTAATCATTAGCTTATTTTTCTTAATCGCTTTTTTGACAAGTTGCGATTTAGAAAAAATCATTGAAATTGACTTGCCTGAATACACACCTCAGTTATCCATCGAGTGGTACATTGAAGCGGGTAAGCCTTTCCGCATGACCTTGACGGAGAGTGTGAGTTATTTTGATTCAGCCCGTTTGCCCGTCATAAATGATGCTTTGGTGGTTATTAGTTACAACAATATTGTAGATACGTTGCGCAACGGTTTTTTGCAAGATAGCAACCGCTTGTACAATTATTTTTCCAATAAACTCGCCCCAAGCCAAATCGGAACGGTGTTTAACATGTACATCAAAGATAAAAAAGGGCGCGAAGTGCGGGCTACCACTACCCTATTGCCCATTGCGCCAATTGATTCCCTGCGCTTATTGTGGAATCAATCTGATACTTTAGCC
>JAYVKQ010000480.1:0-2658 GCA_043768285.1 Saprospiraceae bacterium
GAACTTTAAGGAAAACCACCGCAATCCCCCCCCCAACGCGGTGTTAGAACCACCCAGATACTGAGGGGGGGGATTGCGGTGGTTTGGTGTTGAGCGAAACCGGCATTAATGCGAAAAGCTAAAAGGGAGTAGAGACTTAAATCTAAATAAATTGCAAAGTTCATTTCAATTTTATTACAGAAATAAGTAGATTTAGTGCTGTTCTACTCGCTTGTATTGACAAACATAAAATTAAAATGATAAGATTAAGAGTAAGTAGTGTTTTTTTTTAGATAAAGCCCATAGAAGTCCTATATCGACGCAAGCCGATAGGCTAAAGTGTCGGCTATTTTAAGAATTAGTTGGGGGTGGTCGAGAGCGAACAAAAATATATTTAGGATGAATGGGATTTAGGGTAGGTTTTAAGGGCGAAATATTGATGGAAGAGAGATTGATAGAGGCGCAACAAGGACAGAGATTGGGGTTTTGCCCCGTAGCGGCGATGATTATTTGACAGACAGAACGCAAGGCGTAATGCCAAGCAGGAAGATTGAGGGTATGGCGAATGTGGGGTAATAATTTAGAGCGATAAGCGGTGGCATAGATGCCAAAATAACGGGTTTTTTGAAATCCTTTAGGGAGGATGTGTTGGGCAAAACGGCGGATAAACTCAATGGCATCAAGCGCCATAGTTTTCATGGGAGGTGGTGTGTTTTTGTTGGTTTGGGCTGCATAATCTTTGTAGTCAAAAACGACTTGCCGTTCTATTATTTTGGCCTGTTTGATACGGTTATCGGTGATGGCGATGCGATAGAGGTATCGCCCGAGATATTCAATGACCCTTTGAGGATTGTCTAAGGGGGGCATGATTTTGACTATCCAGTTTTTTTTGAAGGCAATTTGATTGTAGAATTGTTTAAAATCCTGTTGATTATTAAGGTGCATTAAATCTTTGGGTAATAAAAGTTTGCCATCCTCCCAGAGTTGAGAAAAGGCAATGAGGAAGTGTTTTTTAAAACAGGCAGCGAGGACTTTTTGGGGGATAAAAAAGCCTGAATTTAGTTTTTTAGGTTCAACCCAATGCTGTTTTGTGTCGTTCCACCCGCCTGCAGAAAGAATACAATGCAGATGAGGATGAAAGGACATATTTGCCCCTCAAGTGTGGAGGACAGCCAATAATCCAGGCTTTGCACCGAGCCATTTGGGGTCGGCACAAAGCTGTTGCACGGCATTATTGGCAGCGGAAAACAAGGTGCCATACAGTGTTTTCATGTTGTTGAAAAACAAGCCATTGAGCTGATGAGGCAGGGTAAAGACAACGTGGCAGTGCGGAACGGGCAACAAATTAGCGCCCGTTTTATCAATCCACAATTCCTTTTTGATGGATTGGCAAATGGGGCAATTGCGATTGCCACAGGAGTTGAAAAGTTCAAACGCATAACCACAATCATTGCAGCGCACTTCTCTACCGCCCAAGCGGGGGGTACGACAGCGAGCGATGTCGAAAATGGCTTTTTGCACAGTTGGGTGTGGTTTGAAAATTTGGATAAATTCGTCTCCCCAAGTCCGCATAATCTCACCTAAGTGATATATTTTTGAAAATGTTTTTTGCATAATGCATCAGCTGGATTATTGAATTGATGTAAGGATTGAACGCTCATGTGAATATAACGAGCGGTGGTTTTGATATTGGTATGTCCGAGCATAGATTTAACAGCGGGCAGATGTGTCCCCTCATCAATATGATGTGTGGCAAAGGCATGGCGCAGGGTATGGGGCGTTATTTTAGGATTGAGATTAGCTCTTTGTTTAGCCAATTGAAAAGCATTTTGCATAGCGCGAGTGGTGAGGGGTTCCCCCCGTTTATCGCCATTAAAAAGAAATGTTTTAGGCTCATACAAACCGATATATTGCTGTAAGAGGTCTAAAAAAGGTTGTTTGATGGGGATAAAACGGTCTTTACGCCCTTTACCCGAGCGCACTCTAAGGGTCATTGTTTGGCTGTTAATATCATCAATTTTCAGATTTGAGAGTTCACTGATGCGCAGCCCCGTGGCATACAAACTGAGAAAAATGGCTTTGTGTTTGACGTTAGGGGTGTGCATAAGCAGGTCATCCACATCCTCTTTAGACATTATTTCGGGATAGTACCGCACCCTGCGAGGGCGTAAAATGCCATGAACTGACCAATCCCGTTTGAGGATATAGATGTAAAAAAGTTTGAGCGAAGAATAATTTTGGTTGTAAACCGTGCCAGCCCCATGCTTTTGGGTGAGGTGTTTGAACCAAAAAATGGGCGCATTATCCTTACAAAAATCAGGATTACAGAGGGGTTGGTGTTCGCAAAAAATCCAGTATTGTCTTAAGACATTTAAATAGGATTTTATGGTTGTAGGGGCATAATTCCGCATCTGCAAAAAGACCTTAAAGTCTTTCATTAATTGTTCTTTCATCGTGGCTGTTTTTAGTGAAATAATACCACAAAATAACAGCATATGATTATTATAAACAACTACTAATCAATGCATTGCGACGATTTAGTGACTTTGAAAAACGGACTTAATACCGTAGGTTTTGTTCAACTAAGATATATACGAAACCCAGTTTCGCATATATCACTTCCTTACGCAAATATAAAATCTATAGATTATAAAAACAAATTTTTGTAACAAAATGATT
>JAYVKQ010000481.1:0-3012 GCA_043768285.1 Saprospiraceae bacterium
TTAATAAATATCTCATTCAAAGTAGGTAATATCTCATTAAATGCCGTGATATAAACGCCTTGGTCTAAAAGATAACGCAAGAGGGCATTTGAAGCCTTGTCATTCTCCAGTTTGAGCGTCAAATACTGAGGGGTCTTGGTCACAATATCAGCGTTGGCTTCAATATCGGAAGGTAGCGTGCCTTCATAATCTACGCGAAACAGATTTTCTTTAAACGATTGTTTAATATCTTTTACGTTGCCATACAACACATTTTTTCCTTGATTAATCAAGACTATTTTATCGCAAATTTCCTCCACTTGCTCCATGCGGTGGGTAGAGAAAATAATGCTCGTACCTTTTTTATTCAGTTCATAAATTTCGTCTTTCAGTAGATTGGCGTTCACGGGGTCAAGTCCCGAAAAGGGTTCGTCTAATATCAGCAACCTTGGTTTGTGAATGACCGTTGAGATGAATTGCGCTTTTTGCTGCATCCCTTTCGATAACTCTTCCACCTTTTTGCCCCACCAATCCATTATATCCAATTTCTCGAACCAATATTTTATTTCGGCAAGAGCTTGGGCGCGTGACAAGCCTTTGAGTTGCGCGAGATAAAGGAGGTGTTCACCTACTTTCATTTTTTTATATAAGCCGCGCTCCTCGGGCATATAGCCAATCTCGGCAGGGTGATTTTCGTTCAAGACGTTATTATTAAAATAAATTTTGCCCGAATCGGGGCGCGTGATAGTAGTTATCATACGAATAAGCGAGCTTTTGCCCGCACCGTTTGGACCCAGCATACCGAATATACAGTTTTCGGGCATATCAAAACTAACCTGGTTAACGGCTATGTGCTTATCATAGCTTTTTACCACATTTTCAATGCGAAGAATATTATTAGTCATTGCAGTTGTTTTATGTAACGAGGACAAGGATAGTGCTTTTTGGTTTGCCCGTCCTCATTATTTCTATTAATAATAGTTTTTTCTCTACCAATATTAATTATACTCTGACACTTTACGAAGTTTTAAAAAACAGCCCTACGTCCTGCCAAATATGAAAAACAAATCTTAGTTTTCTTAGAGTGCGAAAGTAGAATTAAGTGGGCAGTAGAAAATAGTTAGGCTCGCATATGTCAATATTTTATTTTACACTCATGTGCATAACTTGATTTTTGCACGGCAAATATACCAATGAATAAATTTTTCGGGGCACTTTATTTTAAAACTTATGTGCTTTGTATGCACATTTATTAAAAGACATATTAATTTTACGGCGATAAGTTTTTCAAAGGCACAATTTTAACCAAGATTACATTGAAGTTCGGAAAGCCATCATCAGAAAATATGACCGACGAAGAGGTCGTAGAGCGCATCTTGCAAGGTGAACTGCACTTGCAAGAAGTGATTTATGACCGCTATTCGGGTAAGATTTTTCATAAATGTATCAGTCTTATCAAAGACCGTGAGGCGGCTAAGGACTGTACGCACGATATTATGGTTAAAATTTTGATGAAACTTGCCGACTTCAAAGGGCGGTCTGCATTCTCACTCTGGATACACTCCATTACGTATAACTATTGCATGGACTATTTATCGAAGCAAAAACGATTGGATTTTAGTGATTATACGGAATACGAGTACGAAAACGTAGCCGATGACGGCGAAGCCCTCGAAATGAAAATGCTTCAAGATTTGAAATTAACGCAATTGGAGGCAGTATTGGAGCAGTTAAAACCAGACGAGAAATTGATTTTGATGATGTATTATCAAGACAATATGAGTGTCAAAGAAATTGCAGACACATTGAGTATTGGCGAGTCTGCCGCCAAAATGCGCCTAAAACGTAGCCGCGAACACTTAGGCGAGTTAATTATTGATTTGGATAAAAAACAAAAGAGAGTATAAAATTAATGCCTTTACATTTCATACATCATACATCAACAGATGGAAAAACAAGAAGATAAAAAGCTGAGTTCCCTATTTCAACAATTGGGGGATAAAAAAATGAAGCAAGAAGACCCCGATTTGAGGCTCAAAGACGCGGTGTTCAGTACCATTGATGCCACATCATTAGTAGCCGATATTGTGGATTTATTCACGTTTCAGTTTTTTAAATCTCAATCTGAATTAATGGAAGCTATTCCAGAAAAGAAGGAGGAACTGAAAGATGCATATAAGAGTGACAAAGCGGCTTTTTTTGCTTTTTTGAATAAAAAAAAGAAGGATGTTGAAGGATAATAACACCCCAATACTGAGGGGTATTGACAATAAATAGTTTTTACTAAAAAATATAAACTTTTAAAAATGAATGGTTTACAGCGATTATCAGACTTGTTTATAGAATCATTACGCGTATTTGGCGAAAAATTTATGGATACGATACCCAGTATCCTTATCGCAATCATTGTCATCCTTATTACCTGGCTTTTGGCGCGTATGATTTCAGGTGCATTTCAAAAAGTATTAGAAATAGTACGATTTGACCGACTTGCGGAAAAAATAAAATTGACGCATTTTTTGAAACAATCGGGTACACAGTTGACACCGAGTGCCATCATCAGTCGTATTATATATTGGACAATAGTTATACTCGTAATTGCCGCTGCTGCCGAAGCCCTCAGTTGGACGGCAGTTTCTTACCAAATCCAACGCTTATGGGATTATACACCCAATCTGGTAATGGCAGGCGTTATATTCAGCATTGGAGTCTATTTATCGTCTATAGTAAGGGACTTTATCAGAAGTTCAACCAGTTCTTTGGGCATCAGCACAGGACGCATATTGAGTTCAGTTATCTACTATGTATTGGTCGTAATGGTCGTTTTAACGGCGTTGGAGCAAGCCAAAATAGATACTAAAATATTGGCTACCAATCTTTTAATTATCATTGGTGCTATTATGCTCGCGGCTTCCATATCTTATGGATTGGCATCAAAAGATGTACTTTCTAATATTTTAGCAGGGTTTTTTAACAAAAGGACTTTTCAAAAAGGGATGATAATTGAGATAGACGGCATTCGAGGTACAATAG
>JAYVKQ010000482.1:0-9663 GCA_043768285.1 Saprospiraceae bacterium
AAAATAACCGCATCTTCAATGGCTTGACACGCGCCTTGACCTAAATTTGGGGTAGTTGCGTGTGCCGCATCACCTATCAAAACAATATTGTTGAACGCATATTGCGAAATGGGTTCTAAATCAATAATGTCATTCCAAAACACCTGTTCTTGCTTGGTATGCGCCAACATTTCGGGAATGGGAGCATGATAATCTTTGAAAATACTTTGCACATCGGCAATGGTATAGGCTTTCATAGTCGGGTCATTTTGAGGTGCATTGACACAGGCGAACCAATAGATTTTATTATTTGCCATAGGTAAAATGCCCATTCGCCCTGCCGCACCCCACGTTTCGGAGGCTTCGTTGAGGTTTAAATCCGTATTGTCAATCACGCCCCGCCAACAGGTATAACCTGCGTAACGCGGTTTGCTATTAGGCAATAATTTTTGGCGAATAGGAGAATGAATACCATCGGCAACTACCAAATAATCGGTTTCATAAGTCATACCGCTTTGAAATTTCACGATTACAGACCCTTCTTTTTGCTCAAAATCTATGGCTCTTTGATTGGTAACAATAGAAAAAGGGTCTATTTTTGACAATAAAATCTCATGCAAAACGGCTCTATGAATGGTGAAATTATCAGCTCCATATTTTGCACTGACGGCTTTACTATCAGTACGCGTGATGATTTTTCCTGCTTCGTCATAGAGTGTAAATGCCTCTAAAAGTCGTCCCGTTTTTAAAATATCAGCAGCAATACCTAAATAGTCAAAGGCTTTTAAGGCATTTGCACCCAAACCAAGTCCTGCACCAACCGGTTTCATTTCAGGTGCGGCTTCAAAAATGGTTGTTTTAATCCCTATTTTTTTAAGGGCAATGGCGGTTGTCAATCCTGCAATGCCGCCACCCAAAATGGTTATCTCTTTCATTTGGATATGATTTCGAAAATTAACAATCGGGTTTTATTCTTAGCACAAAGGTCTATAATTATGTTGAAATTGGCTATTGATTTGTAGCAAAACGACATTTTTGACGTTTGAAATGGTGAAAATATGGTGCGTCTCGCTTCATTGGCGCAGTGCGCCATCAAGATAAAAACATGACAAGCCAAAGGCATGACTGAGGGGGTAGGTTCTTAAACAGCTTTCTGCTTTTGCCAATCTTTAAACATATAAACCGCCCATAATATCTCAAGCATCATCCAACAAGTATAACCTGCCTGCAAAGGAAAACAATAGTATTTTCCGCCGTTTATCACATTAATATAAAGGCAAATAAAGCATAAAATTGGTAAAACAATAGCCTTTCGCAACCATTTTGGAAAAAGAGAACACCAACCAATCAAGATAAACGAAGGTATCATTGGCATAATGACGGTTGCGCCTTTTTCAATAATATAATGCTCGAAACCAATGGCTGCCATCGAAATGCCATGCGTGATACCCAATAGTATAAACCCCGATGCAGCAATATGCTCTCCTCTCAATCCTAAATATCGAGAGGCTATAACAGATGACATAATACAAGCCGCACCACCCATTTGGTAGGTCAATAGTTGCGCATATGTTTCTGTAGGCATCCAAAAGCCGATAGTGGAAAGCACAACATTGAGTGAAAAAGCGATGGTGACAATGACAACCATGCTGTGCATTTCAGATTTTAATTTAGACATGATGCATAAATTTAAAAATTACTAAGGAACGACGAAATAATAAAAGCGCATTTTAAGCTGATTATATTTTTACCCGATTGATTATCTTTTAATCTGAATATGCTCAAAATTTAACGCAAAACATAATCTAAGTAGATATACGATAATAGATGCACGATATACGACTTGTAATATATTCATTATCAGTATATTATGAAAAATAAAATTATCGATTATTTACATCTACCTACTTATATGGTAATAATAGAATAGTTCCAAAATGCGCTTTTATTATTTATTCGTTCCTAAAATACTGAGGGGGGGTACTCATTGCGTCCGTTTCACATGGAAAAAACCCTCAATAGTGACCGTTCTGAGATATGGATTTATAATATTACTCGGATCCCAATGTCCCGCTTTTTCGAGCAAAAACTCGCCAGAGATGAAATCCCCTACTTTGCCATATTTGCTGATATAGAGATAGCCAGGACTAAAATACACGCTTTTTCCTATCATATAGTGTTGCGTATAATTTTGAGCATTGAGCATCGTATATTGAAATTGACAGTTATTAGGATTCCAACTGTATTGAATATCATTAAACCGTCCTCCTAAATGTCGGATACTAAAACTGCCATCCGCTTTATTATTGATAAAAGGAGGACCCGAAACAATTGACCAATCCGCCGCCGCTAAACCTGCAATAGGTACAGGGGCATAAGTCCATTCTTCAGCATTGTTTATGCGAAAATAAATGCCTTCGCCACCGATATAGATATTGGACACCAAGAGCTTTTTGGCTTTGCCTGCCACTTCTACCGATACAGCAACGGGGTTGCCCTTTGGTATTTTATTGGGTGCTGTATAAGTAGCTTGGCTGCCATTGGGTTTCAAAACACCCGCACCACCCAACGCCCAATTCGACACATTTTTGGCAGATTTATAGGCAATGGGTTGATAGGGCGAGGGAAGAAGCTGGTCTTCAGTCCATTCAACGGCTTTGAGCGTGATAGAACCCCCAAGATTGACATGGGCTAACTTAGGTTCAATGGACAGCAATTCAAAAGCTGACCAGTCGCTGAAATGGGTTGTTTCAATCGTAATGGTTTTAGCAATCGTATCTCTTTCCACTTTATTGACGGACTGCCAAATACCTTTTGCATCTTGAAAAGCAATGCCCATATTGTCGGCTTGAATATGCTTTTTTCCTGCATAATTAAATTGGATTTTTACAGGTTTTGCAAATTGCTCACCATGTGGTGTAAGCCTAAAAGCCGTTCCTGCGCCCGAAGGCACTGTGTTTTCAATGCTTTGTAAGGTGAAACTACGGTCACTACTCACTGTACCTGCGGGTATCATTACTTTGATAAAACCGTCTTCTGATTGAAGTGTGCCGCCCGTTGTGCCTATAGTTTTAGTCACAACAGTGCCGATTGGGTCGCCAACTTTGCAAATAAGTTCTTCGGTGGTGTTTTGTGGGTCTGGGGTCGGAATTGGGTCGTTCATCACCGTTTCTTTTTTACAACCGATGAGTACGAACATGAAGATAGCTATGGCAATTATGCCAATTTGATTGATAGTTTTCATTTGGTAATTGATTTTTTTAGTAAAAAAAATGATTTTTGATTTCTGATACAAAGGTCAATTAAAATGCTTTTTCAACCTATAGATTTCTGTTGAAACGGTAGATTTGATGCTTGAAACGTGGGTATATAGTGCATCTCGGGGGGTATCCTCTACTCCTCATTAACCATGAGCAACCCTTCCAACATCGGAATAGCTACACTAAATTCCTTATTATCTGTCGAAATCTTAATCGCTTTATTACCTAAAAGTGCATATCGCTGTTTTATATTTTCCAAACCTATTTTATTGGACGGCACACTTTGCGTTTTTCTCTGCAAATTATTTTTAACGACTAAATATTGATTGCCTTCGGTCATAACATGGATTGTCAAAGGTTTTGAAGCGGAGGCAATATTGTGTTTCATGGCATTTTCTACCAATAATTGTAGTGTCAAGGGTGGTATTAATTTAGTGTAGTATTGTTCAGGAACGTCCATAATCAACCTCAGATTATTACCAAATCGCGTTTCTAACAAAAAAGAATAGGCTTTGATAAAATTCAACTCTTCTTTTACACTATTGAGCTCTTTCGCTTGATTTTGTAAAATATAGCGATATACTGCTGCCAATTGCCGAATAAAAGGGACAGTATTTTCGTCTTTTCCCTCCGCCAACATTTCTAACACATTCAAAGAATTGAATAAAAAATGGGGGTTTATTTGGCTCTGAAGTATCAGCAATTGGCTGTGTTGCTTTTCTTCTTGCAGTTTTTCACGTTCTTCAAAAGTTTGTTTCCATTTTCTGAAAAAATACATCATTTCATAAATCGCATACAGAATAACAAGGAAGAAAATAAATACACAGACATTGAAAATATAATCCTTGAAAGTCTCTATACGATTCCACATATAGGTATAAGAATAAAAAAAATGTAGAACGCCATTCAATACAAAGCTCAACACTATAAAGCCGAACAAAGTAAACAGCACCCTATTTTTTGTTTGGTCGATATTGGGATATTTCCGACGATAATACATCAGTATTTGCCGAGCTAATTCCCAATTTAGGACTGCCACTATAAAACTTACAATAATCCCTTTGGTGATAGAGATATTATAGTTAACGTTCTCTTCTGCATAAAAGAAAAAATTACAAATGATACTAATAATTGGGAAAGCTGCTACCCGCAACCAAAAATCATTCAGTTTTTCGATGTCTGTTTTCTTTTGCATAGTTAGATTTTTTGTAGAAGACAAATATCTTAAATATTGAAGTAATTATATAATATATTTGCAGTGTGTATTCATTTTATTCATCAATCTTTCAAACTTTGGAAATATTAGTCATTTTTTTACTCACGCTTATCAATGGTTTTTTTGCCATATCAGAAATCTCACTTGTTTCTGTCAAACGACAACGCATTGAACAAAAAGCACAACGAGGGCATCATTCAGCCCAAACGGTGCTTAGTCTGTTAAAAAATCCCGAAGGTTTTTTATCATCCGTTCAAGTCGGTATCACGCTTATTGGTATCGTTTCGGGTGTCTATGGAGGTGCTACGTTAGTGAACGATTTGCAACCACAAATAGAAAAAATAGAAGCCTTAAAGCCCTATGCGCCGCAGTTGGCTTACGTAGCGGTGATTGGTTTAATTACCTATTTTTCAATCGTTATTGGTGAATTGATACCCAAAACAATTGCCATGCGCAATGCGGAAAGAGTTGCTTTATCGGTAGCCCCAATCGTGAGTGTTTTTACAAAAATAATGTATCCATTTGTATGGCTTTTGTCGGTTTCGACCAATTTGTTTAATCACGTATTTGGAATAAAAGATGCCAGTGAAGAAAATGTAACCGAAGATGAAATTCGTTTTATGATAAAAACGGCGGGCAAGCAAGGCGTTTTGGAGAAAGAAGAAAGCGAATTGCATCAAAATGTATTTTCTTTCACGGCGCAAAAAGCCCGAAGCCTCATGACGCACCGCAGCGAGGTAGATTGGCTTGACATTAATGACAGCACGGCTGTGATTGAAGAAGAAATTCGAGCCAGTAATCGCTCAAAGTTTTTGGTCTGCAATGGGGCGATTGATAAAGTGGTGGGTATATTGTCTGTCAAAGATTTTTTTGAAGAAAAAGACAAGCCTGATTTTCAATTTAAAGACATATTGAAAGAACCACTTTACATTTCCGAAAATAAATATTCGATTGATATTCTTAAACTTTTTCGTCAAAGAAAACAATACATTGGGGTTATAATAGATGAATATGGTATGACCGAAGGGCTTGTTACCTTACAGGATTTAATTGAACCTATCGTGGGTGACTTGCCCGAAACGGATGATGACGACCAACCAGAAATCGTCAGGAGAGAAGATAACTCCTTGTTAATCAATGGGTCGGTTCGTATTCAAGAATTGAACGATTATTTGAGCGAAGACTTTTTACCCGAAGATGAAAGTAATTACCACACCGTTGCAGGTTTTATATTGCATGAATTGGATGATTTGCCCGTAGTTGGTTATGTTTTCAATTATAAAAACCATAAAATAGAAATTATAGACAGAGACGGCATTCGGATTGATAAAGTTCTGATTAGCTAATATACCTGACAAATACTGGAGACACTGTAACTCATATATGTTCAACCCGCACCAAGACATTGCTAAACGCTACATTGCCCGTCAAATCATCCAGTACCAATTCATCGGTCAAATCATTGACATTCGCCCCGGCGTGTTGTTCGGCTATATCCAAGCGCGTGCCTTTGCGGGTATGCCCGTAGCCGTGTGGTAAGCTCACCACACCTTGCATCATATCATCCGTGATTTCTGCCAAAACAGTGATATTTCCTACCCGGGAGGTGACATTTACGAGCATTTTGTCTATGATATTTAATTTTTCAGCATCATTGGGATGCACCATCAGTGTGCAGCGATGATGCCCTTTCATCAACTTGGCAGAGTTATGCAACCATGAATTATTGTCTCTCAAATGCCGTCTGCCAATGAGCAACATGGGAAATTCAGTCGTGACAGGGTCTGTTTCAAATACTTTTTTAAGGCGTTCAATGTCATTTACCAACAGGCTTGGTGCGAGTTGTATTGTCTTATCTTCTTGAACCAATCGGTCGGGCATACAGGGTTGCAATTCGCCCAAGTCAATGCCGCTTGGTTTGTCTATCAGATGTTGCAAATTCATTTTATAAGGACCAAATTGCAAGCCCATTTCCAATGCCTGTTCGGGGGGCGTGGGTGTAAAATCGCCCGTACTTGCCATGCGGTGCGCAAGAGTTTGCATTATTTCCCAATCATATTTCATGCCTTCCGCTTTAGGTAGCGTGGGTGCTGAATATTTCGCCGTATTCCGCACTGCCAGCATATTGAACGTAATATCGTAGTGCGGCACTTCCAAACCCGTAGCAGGTGGCAAGATAATATGTGCATGGCGCGATGTTTCGTTCAAGTATATATCAATTGAAACCATAAAATCCAATTGTGCAAAGGCTTTTTCTAATTGTGCGCCGTTGGGCGTAGAGAGTATGGGGTTGCCACAATTGGTTATCATCGCCTTTATTTGCCCTTCGCCTTCGGTCAAAATCTCTTCAGCAAGCGTAGAGACGGGCAACTCGCCCATAAACTCGTTCAGCTTGCGCACGCGACTTTGCCAACGTCCGAATATAATGCGCGGCTTTGCGCCTATCAAAATATCTATGGCGGGTTTTGTAAACATTGCCCCACCCGCTTTATCAAAATTATCAGTCAATATATTGATGCAGTTTATTAACCATTGGCATAAGCCGCCAAAGGCTTGGGTCGAAACGCCTACACGCCCGTAGCACACAGCCGATTGTGCATGGGCAAAATCCAAAGCCAATTGAGTAATATTTTTAGATGAAATACCCGTATGCACCGCTACCCTATCGGGAGAAAATTCGGAAGCAATTTTTTCTAACTCAGCTACCCCCTCAGTATTTTCCTTATTTTTACCTAATTTTACTTTATTTTCTTTAAAAAAAACGTGAATAAGGCTTAAAAGCAACAAAGCATCTGTTGCTGGTTTTATAAAGTAATGGGTTGTGGCTTTGTCTGCCGTTTCTGTTTTGCGAGGGTCAATCAGAACAACTTTCCCGCCACGCTTTTGGATATTTTTTAAATGCCCCGATACGTCAGGCGCAGTCATCATACTGCCATTGGAGGCAATGGGATTGCCGCCCAAAATGAGCATAAAATCCGTCCGCGATATATCAGGCACGGGCAACAACATCGGATGCCCAAACATCAACCACGATGCAAAATGATGGGGCAATTGGTCGGTTGAGGTCGCACTAAACACATTCTTTGTTTTAAAAGATTTTATCAACACACTGGTGTTCGCCATAGTGCCGAGATTGTGAATAGAGGGATTACCATGATAGATACCTACCGCATTTGTGCCATATTGTGCCTGAATACCCTTCATTTTTGCTTCAATTTCATCAAAAGCGGCTTCCCATGATATTTGCTGCCACCCATCAGCCGTGCGCTTCAATGGATATTTCAAGCGATTGGGGTCTTCATACACATCTTTCAAAGCAAAAGCCTTGGGGCAAATATACCCTTTACTGAGGGGGTCGTTTTTATCCCCTTCTATGCTTGTTACTGTACCATTGTCAACGGTAATAGTCAAGCCACAGATGGCTTCACAGAGATTGCAGGCGCGGTGGTGGGTAGTGGTCATTTTTTATAATCTATAATTTGATAATTGATATGTGAAATTACAAAAGCCTTTGGTAAACCAAAGGCTTTTATCAAAATTATATTTTTTTACTATATTAATTTTTAATGCGCCACATATATCTGTTTCGTAAAATCGCGCTTGCCCTTCGCTACCAAACGCACCAAATAATGCCCTTGTGGTAGGCGTGACGCATCCACTTCAAGCAAGGCGTTGGCATCAAATTTTTGCATATGAACGGGCTGACCTACACTGTTGTAGAGATAAATAGACACCTCTTTATCTTGATAATTTTTCAAAATTAGGTTAAATTTATCATCAACGGGATTAGGAAAAATAGTTACGTTTTCCCACGTTTTGAAAACCACTTTTGCCGTTTCGGATAGCAGATAAGTGCCATCGTTGAATACCTGTTTGATGCGGTATTTAGTTTCTCCATCAAGCACTTTTTCATCAAAATACGTAAATTCTCTTAACTTATCCGTGAAAATCGTATTATTGATGGTCTCCAAATTATCGAAATCGCCTGTTGTAGTATTTAATTTTTGAACGACAAAATAATCCGTTTTATCACCCGTATTAATAGCCCAATTCAATTGCACACGCTCTTTGTCGAGTTGTGCATTTAGCGTCAAAAGGTTGGCAGAAGTCAAAGCAACACCACCGCCCGCAGAAACTGTTATCCTGATCAGTTTTCCACAAATCGGTGTCCAACCATTTGCAACTCGATATAGTTTGATACTCACGATATAAACACCTGGTTTCAAATTTGGTACAGTGACAGTAGGCGCGGTTGTCGTTTGATAATAAATGGTCGTATATTGAGAATTGAATATCTGAATACTGGCAGTTTGGCTCAATTTAGCAATATTAATTGCGCTATTATTGCCATTAATCGTAATACTATCGCAATTCGTTAATCCTGAATTAGATATGACATTGACGTTGAAGGAACAAGGCGTTGCTCTATTATTCGCTGCATCTACCGCATTATACGTAACTGTTGTACTGCCCAATGGGAAATTTGCGCCCGAATTAAAGTTATTCGTCATAGTCGGTGGATTGGTACAATTATCAATGGCAAAAGGGGCTATCCATGTTGCAACAGCCGATGTACCCGCCGTAGCAATGGTAATATTGCTCGGGCAGTTGGTAAATATCGGTTTTTCTACATCCCCCAAACAGTTATTATTGCCGGGAGTCACTTGAATCTTAAATATTTTATCGCAAATACGCGTCCATCCTGTAGGCGAAACACGATATAATTGCACTTTAACAATATAAGTACCCATACTTATCGGAGTAAATAAATAACTGGAGTTAGTTGTTACTGCAGTCCCTATTGTACTCCAATTTCTATTAAATATTTGAATAACCGCCGTATTACTCAACCCCTTGATACTGATAGCATTCAGCCCATCAAGTACCTGCACCGCATCACAATTGACAAGCGTAGAGGCTCTTACAGTTACTGTAAAACTGCATGGTATCGCTGCATTCCCTTTCGCATCAGTTGCATTATAAGTCACAGTCGTTACACCTATCGGAAACGCTGCACCCGATACATATGTGCTTGATACTGAGGGAGTGCCACAATTATCTGTCGCCGTGGGAGCTACCCATGTTGCCACTGCCGTAGTTGCTGTTACGGTTGCCGTTTGTAGGGCGATATTCGCAGGGCAATTGGTAAATACTGGCTTTTCGGTATCCGTAGCGCAAGGGTCTATGCGCGTGACGGTTACTGTAAAA
>JAYVKQ010000483.1:0-6038 GCA_043768285.1 Saprospiraceae bacterium
ATTAGTGAAAATTAGTGTAATTAGTGGCTGCCCTAAGTAGTTACAAAAATAAACAGAATTTTCATACCTTTGCGGCATGAATACCACTATTGTCAAAAAAGACATCCGCTTATTGACCAAAACCCAAATGGAAGAAATCGTTCTACAATTGGGTGAAAAAAAGTTTCGTGCCAACCAAATTCACGAATGGTTGTGGCAGCGTGCGGCAATGTCTTTTGATGATATGACCAATTTGTCAAAAGAATTTAGGCAAAAACTTCAAGATAATTTTGATATAAATAATATCCACGAAGATAAAATGCAGCGCAGTTCAGATGGCACACTCAAAGGGCGTTATCGCTTGCACGATGGTCATTTGATTGAAGCTGTCCTAATTCCAGTGCCCGTTGATAATCGTTTTACCGTCTGTGTTTCGACCCAAGTAGGTTGTAGTTTGACCTGTACGTTTTGCGCCACAGGTAGAATGGGGCGCGTCAGAAATTTGGAAGCTGCCGAGATATACGACCAATTTGTGAGCATCAATCGCCATTCTTTAGATACGTTCAATCATCCACTGACCAATGTGGTCTATATGGGTATGGGTGAGCCACTTTTGAATTATGCCAATACCTTAAAAAGTGTGGCTTTGATTTCGGAAGGCTTTAATTTTTCGCCCAAACGCATTACAGTATCTACGGCTGGTATCGCCAAAATGATAAAAAAATTGGCAGACGATGATGTGAAATTTAATTTGGCACTATCACTACACGCTGCCGATGATGAAAAACGCAATAAGATAATGCCTATCAATGAGCAAAATAACTTGAAAGTATTGGTTGAGGCGTTGGATTATTTTTATAAAAAAACGCGCAATCGCATCACCTTTGAATATATTGCTTTTCAAAATTTCAACGATACGTTGCAAGATGCTGCCAATTTGGTCAAAATCTGTAAGCGCATACCCGCTCGTGTCAATATCATCGAATACAACCCGATTGACAATGCGCCATTTGAAAAATCTGCCGAAGCCAATATAGATAATTTTGCTCAATATCTAAGCGACCACGATATAGCCGTCACGGTGCGTAAAAGCCGGGGTAAAGATATTGACGCAGCCTGTGGTCAATTGGCAAATAAAGATTTGTAAAACGATTAAAACTATTTAGAATAATTATATCTCTGTAAAATAAAAGAAAAAAGTTTGAAAACCATTTTTTAAATAGGTTCTCAATGCTTACCTTTGCAGCGTTTTTTGAAACGCATATCCAAATCTCGTTCATAATGTATTTAAAATCATTGTTTTATAGTGCTTTTTTGAGTGTTTTAGTCACTACAACACTGTCAGCACAGCACGACAACCACGCGATACCTCACGCCGACACAACACACGCTACTTCTGCCCAACCGCACGCTACGGAGTCAGTCGCACACGGCGACAATCACGCTGCAGATGCTCATGGTCACGATGCTTGCGCACCTGCACATGATACTTCTGGAAAATATGACCCTGTTCCCAATATCATGCACCATATTGGTGATGCACATCAGTTTGAGATAATACCCAATATATTCACGCTCCCATTGCCTGTTTTCGCTTATGAAACTGAGGGAGGGCTAACTGCGGGTATGTCTTCAATGTTTCATCATGGTGAAAAGGCTGTGAATGGTTTTGTATTAGCGCACGATGTTGTGAAAAAAGCAATTGGTTTACCAAAAGGAGAAGTAGCGTTAGAAGTAGTACATACTGACGAAGAAGGTCATGCCCACTATTCTTTTATGAAAGAAGAAGATGAGAATGGTAAAAAAGTAGAAAACCATTATGTACGCGCTGCGGGACAATGCTATAAATTAGAAGAAGGACGTGGCTTGACAAATTTGAAATCATCTTGGATAGATTTTTCAATTACGAAAAATGTATTCACTATGATATTATCTTTGGGTCTTTTGGCTTTCGTTTTCTTTAAAGTTGCTAATTTTTATAAAAACAATAAAGGTAAAGCACCAAGCGGATTGACCAATATGATGGAAGTATTTGTCACATTTATTAGAGATGATGTCGCTAAACCAAGTATTGGACCTAAATATGAAAAATATATGTCTCTTCTGATGTCATTGTTTTTCTTTATATTAGTGAACAACCTTTTGGGTTTAATTCCGGTATTCCCAGGCAGTTCAAATGTAACGGGTAATATCAGTGTCACCATCGTTTTAGCATTGGTTGTTTTTCTTGTTACGACATTCAGTGGTAACAAAAACTATTGGCAACACATCTTTTGGATGCCAGGCGTACCTACTTTCGTAAAAGTGTTGATGGCTCCAATTGAGATTGCATCTTTATTTATCAAGCCTTTTACCTTATTAATACGTCTTTTTGCTAACGTTACCGCAGGTCACGTTATTATTTTGACATTGGTAAGTTTGATTTTTATATTTGGTAATGCGGGTAAAAGTTTGGGTGGCTCTATCACGGGTATGGCAATCGCTATTCCATTTGTTGCCTTCATGAACTTATTGGAATTGCTTGTAGCATTTTTGCAAGCGTTTATCTTTACCTTATTATCAGCCTTATATATTGGTGCAGCCGTGGAAGAACACCACCATGACGAAGCACACCATTAATTAATATTGTGTATTTCAAATTCCAGATTTCAAATTTAATATTAGCTATCTCATAGTATATTGGAATTTGAAATCTGAAATTTGACATTCAGAAAAGATTTTTCATCATATTTAATATATAATTAAAATGACAGGTTCATTAGCAGCAATCGGTGCAGGTTTAGCCGTAATCGGCGCAGGTATCGGTATCGGACAAATTGGTGGTAAAGCGATGGAAGCTATCGCACGTCAGCCAGAAGCAGTAGGTGATATTCGTACGAATATGCTTATCGCGGCGGCTCTTGTGGAAGGTGCAGCGTTGGCGACAATCGTATTGGCGTTCTTCGTATAATTACTATCGAAAAAATCAAACTCGGGTATGCCAACGGTTGGTTGGTAGCCCGAGTTTAACTCTTTGATTTATAAATAATGATTATGGATTTACGATTTATGAAGTTTTGAAAGTCCTTCATAAATCATTAATCCATAATTAATATTCAAAAATCAAAAAAAGCCCTTCAAATACTGAGGGGGTATAAAAAAAAGCAGTTTAACAATACAACAATACAATAATGGATATATTATTTCTCGTAGATTTTCCCCCTTTGAAACCGGGTTTTGGTTTGTTCTTCTGGACAACGTTGATTTTCCTTTTGGTATGGATACCCATCGGACGTAAAGCATTCAAGCCTATATTAGAGGCTTTGAAAAAACGTGAAGAAGGGATAGCTGAAGCCCTATCTGCGGCTGAAAGTGCCAAAGCAGAAATGGCTAACCTCAAAGCTGAAAATGAGCAAATCCTCGCACAAGCACGGGAGGAGCGTATGAAAATGCTTAAAGAAGCTAAAGAAGAAAGAGACCGCATTGTAGCCGAAGCCAAAGGTGGCGCAAAAGAAGAAGCTAACAAAATCATGGCAAACGCTAAGGTCGAAATCGGTAATATGAAGCAAGCTGCCCTGACTGAAGTGAAAAATGAAGTGGGTAGCATGGCTTTGAGTATCGCAGAAAAAATCTTGCGCAAAGAATTGTCAAACGATGCGTCGCAAGTGATATTTGCCAACACATTGGCAAAAGATATGAACCTTAATTAATTTTAATAATTATGTCAGTAAGCAGTAGAGTAGCGGGGCGTTATGCCAAATCATTGATAGACCTTGCCATTGAGCAGGGCAAATTGCAATCTGTCATCGGCGACGTTGAACAATTGGCGGCGGCTGTCAAAAACCGCGATTTGCAATTGATGCTGAAAAGCCCAATTATCAACGCGGATAAGAAAGAAAATGTGATGAAAGCCTTATTTGGTAATGGCTTTGATGCCACAACTATGGCGTTTATCAATATCTGTATTGCCAAAGGGCGTGAAGGCTTATTGCCCGATATTGCCAGCGAAGTATTGTCAGAATATAAAAGAATGCAAGGCATTACCTCTGTTAAATTGACAACTGCAACGGTATTAAGCGCAGAGGCATTAGATGCTATTCGTGAAAAACTTTTGGGTAGTACAGCCACAGCAAAAAATGTGCAAATTGAAACAACCGTTAATCCTGCCTTGATAGGTGGTTATATCGTAGAGTTTGGCGATAGATTGTACGATGCTTCGGTTGCAAGTAAATTATCCGACATGAAGAAAGAATTTTCTGGCAATTTGTATGAAAGTCAGATAGAAAAGCACGGAACAGCTTAATGAAGCACCCCCTCAGTATTTTTTATTGCAACAAGCAAAATAGAAGGGACATAAGAAATGTAAGTAATTTGTACGAAAGCAAGATTGAAACACATGGCAAATCTTAAAAAAATAGCTAAATTAAAATTGTTATTTTTTTTAATAACTATTTGTACTACACTTATAATGCTAAGTTGTGGTAAGGAAGAACCTTGTGAAACGAGAAAAACAGCTGCGGAAACAGATTTCGAGTATGTGGATAAAGACAGTACTTCAAGTTTTAAAAATAAACATGTTGTAACGCTAACATTAAAAAAAGACATAACAGAATATACAAGTGGGCAATGTCAAGGAGGTGTTTTTGGTACAGTAGATTTGAAAATTGAAAACATTACAAATAAGGTTATTTTAGTAAAAATATTTAATAACCAAGAAAATTATAATAAGCAAATTAATTATCTCACTTTAACAATACAACCCTTAAAGGTAAGTGAATGGCGTGAAGTAGGTGGATATTTTGGTGATGTAAGTGTACCTATCGAATTTATTGCGGCATTTATTAGATTAGAATATAATTGACTTTCGATATTTTAAGAAAAAATTTTAAATAAATAAAACTATATACAAAATGGTTGATGTAAGACCTGAAGAAATATCAGCGATACTCAAACAACAGTTGAGTGGCTTGTCAAGTGCGACAGAATTGGAGCAAGTTGGAACAGTATTGCAAGTGGGCGATGGCATCGCCCGCGTTTATGGCTTGAACAACGTACAAGCGGGTGAACTCGTTGAGTTTGAAAATGGCACACAAGCTATTGCCTTGAACTTAGAAGAAGACAACGTGGGTGTGGTAATGCTCGGTACTTCTGAAGGCATTAGGGAAGGGTCAAAAGCCCGCCGTACCAGCAAAATCGCATCTATTCAAGTAGGCGAAGGCTTGGTAGGGCGCGTTGTAAACACCTTGGGTTTGCCAATTGATGGCAAGGGTCCCATTTCAGGTACGAAGTACGAAATGCCTTTGGAGCGCAAAGCCCCAGGTGTTATCTTTCGTCAGCCTGTAAATGAGCCTTTGCAAACGGGTATCAAAGCAATTGATGCGATGATTCCGATTGGTCGTGGTCAGCGTGAGTTGATTATCGGTGACCGTCAAACGGGTAAATCGGCGATTGCAATTGACACGATTATCAACCAAAAAGAATTTTATGATCGCGGTGAAACCGTTTTCTGTATCTATGTAGCGTGTGGTCAAAAGGCATCTACGGTTGCCCAAGTTGCGCGTGTGTTAGAGGAAAATGGTGCAATGGCATATACAGTTATCGTTGCATCTTCTGCGGCTGACCCTGCTCCGATGCAGTTCTACGCACCATTTGCGGGTGCTGCAATTGGCGAATTTTTCCGCGACACAGGTCGTCCAGCTTTGATTATCTATGATGATTTATCAAAACAAGCGGTGGCTTATCGTGAAGTTTCATTGTTGTTACGCCGTCCTCCAGGACGTGAGGCATATCCGGGTGACGTATTCTATTTGCACTCACGCCTATTAGAGCGTGCGGCAAAAGTTATTGCCAATGATGCTATTGCTAACGATATGAACGATTTGCCTGAATCTTTGAAAAAAGCGGGTATCGTAAAAGGTGGCGGTTCATTGACGGCGTTGCCAATTATCGAAACACAAGCTGGTGACGTGTCTGCCTATATCCCAACCAACGTAATTTCGATTACGGACGGTCAGATATTCTTGGAATCTGGTCTATTCAACGCGGGTGTGCGTCCTGCCATCAACGTGGGTATCTCGGTA
>JAYVKQ010000484.1:0-4392 GCA_043768285.1 Saprospiraceae bacterium
CACGTCACACGGGCGACCCATACGGTGTTCGTCGGTTCGTTTAGTTGTACCTTTCAATAAAAATCCAGATACCACATCCACATAACTATTTGTACCACACGCCTTTACGACAGCATTACCGCGCTCACGCCAAACGGACGTAGAGCCGTGCAAAGCTACTAAAAAGCTACTTTTGAAATAAGGGTCATTAAAATCTTTCATAAAATCAAAACCCAGAGGGGCAGAGTGCGCTTTGAAGCCGCAGAATGCAACGGGCGGTGTCGTCACCCATTTTGCCCGAAGGCTATCTTTAAATTCCGGGTCGGCGATAGCCTTGCCTTTGTATTGATAATAAAATGGAAACCCGTAATATTTATCTTTTTCGATAACCTGAAACCCGTCTTCTGGCATATCTGGACCAAGCAAATCGCGCCCCATATTAGTTGCCCACATTTTGCCATACACAAAATTTATCTCCACACTATTACGGATACCACGCGCATAAGTTGAGCGACCCGTACCGTCGGGGTTCATTTCTACAATGGTTGCACGTACATCTTCTTTTTCTACGCATGCATTGCAACTACTGCCAACTGATACGTAAAGTTTATTATTGTGAAAAGCAATGCTGCGGGTCAAATGCCAACCACCATATTTATAACTTAAACCGTAATCTGGAAAAGTGGCCACCACTTGCCCTTTTGCGTTGGGTTTATCATCGCCGCTTTTATAGACATAGCGGGTCAGTTTGCCCGTTTCGGACACATATATATAGTGTGTCGTGCCGTCAGTGTAAAAAGCCACCTGGTTCGGATTATGCAAGCCTGATAAATAAGTTTTTACGGACGCAAATTTCTTAGCTTTTTCGTCCCAGCCTTCAAAGATATAGACCCTACCTTGTTTGTTGTCAGATCGGTTAAACATATCAGTAGCAAATAAGCGACCATCGGGCGCAACGGACAAAAAGCGCAAGCGGTTCAAGCCCTCATATGCCACGCTGATGCCATAATTGGCAGGTATATTCAAATTAAAATTAAGCCCTTTTTTCAACTTGATGGGCTGTGGCACGAGTTTTAAAGGTGTGGCATCTTTATTGAAAAGTGGTTCGTTGCCTTGTATAGCAATAGATTTTGCCTTAAATACTGAGGGGGTAACGGGTTTAGGTTTAACAGCAGCTTTTTGTGCAAAAAGTATTATGCTTTGCGCCAGAAAGACAAGGAATAAAAAAGTGTTTTTCATGTAGTAAAAAAAGATATTATGATAAAAAAATGGGAATGAAACGGCACGAATTTACAAGGAATATTTTAAAAACAAAAATATTCATATTGGTCTCATATTACACTTCAAGCGGGCAAAATTCAAATGTACTGCCATTGAATAAGCCTTTATCGCTCAATTTTAGGCTCGGAATTACTAATAATGCCATGAACGATAGTGACATATAAGGCGAAGTTAAAGTACTACCCATTTCACGCGCCATCTCTACCAATTTTGTATATTTTTTGCCAACTATCGCACAACTTTCATTGTTCATTAAACCCGCTACGGGCAAAGGCAATACCAAGGTTTTGCGCCCATCTACCGCAGATAAACCGCCTTTATTTTTAACAAGCGCATTAACGGCACGGCATATGGCTTTATCATCAACACCAACGGCAATAATATTGTGCGAGTCGTGTGCTACGGACGATGCAATCGCACCACGTTTCAACCCAAAATTTTTAATAAAAGCAACAGCTACGGGTGCATCTGCATAACGATTGACGACTACAATCTTTAAAATATCGTCGGATACTGAAGGGTAGGCAATATCTTTAATAAGGCGTATGTTTCCTTCGATTTTATTTGTAATCAATTGACCATCAAGCACTTCTATAATATTAATACGCTTATTTTTTAAAGAAATTTTAAAATCGGCTACTTTTTTTGAGTCGATATTAAAATTATTGACCACTGTTTCAGGCTTGGTTTTGATAAGGCTGCGCCCTCTATCCGCTACTTTCACACCATTGATATAGGTCTCTAAAATCGTAAAATCTGTTGGATTATTAATGATAATAAAATCTGCATAATCGCCTTCGCGCAGTGTGCCAACATCCAATTTATAATGCTCAACGGGGTTAATACAAGCCATTTGTAACACCTTATAAAGGTCATTTCCCTTCAATAATGCTCTTTTTATCAGCACATTAATATGCCCAACTAAAAGGTCGTCGGGGTGTTTATCGTCTGAACAGAACATCATTTTTGCGTACCATGTATCTATCAAAGGTTCAAGCGTATCAAAGTTTTTAGCCGCACTGCCCTCTCTAATAATGACCTTCATACCGTTTTCTAATTTAAAACGCCCCTCTTCTAATTGATAACACTCATGGTCGGTACTCATGCCCTTTGAAATATAATTCAAAGCATTATCGCCCATCAAACCTGGTGCATGACCGTCAATGGGTTTTCCATGCTTTTTGGCAATGGCTAACTTCTCCAATACTAAGGGGTCGTTGTAAATCACGCCTGGGTAATTCATCATTTCTGCCAAATACTTAATATCGTTGCGGGAAAGTAAATCATCAATATCCGCCGCCGTTACTTCTGCCCCGGCTGTTTCAAAAATCGTGGCAGGAACGCACGAGGGCGCACCGAAGTTGAATTTCAAAGGCGATTTTTGCGCATTATCAAGCATATAATGCACCCCCTCAGTACCCAGCACATTGGCTATCTCATGTGGGTCACTTACAGTAGCAACCGTGCCATGTATAACAGCCGTTTTTGCAAACTCCGTTGGCACAAGCATAGAGCTTTCGATATGCACATGGGCATCTATAAACCCTGGCAATATATATTGTGACACCTGTTTCTCTATGCGCTTGATATGTTTTATGCGACCTTGTACGACATAAATTTGGACAGGATATATCTCCTTTTGGCGAATATCAATAAAATTGGCTTCGATAAGCAAACGCTCTGCAACTGTATTCATTGAATGAATTTTTATGGTAAAGATAAACTTTTAGCAAGCATACATGGAAAAAAATTGAAACTAAAAACTAAAAACCCTACCTTTGCGGCGAATTTCGTACTTAACGTAATAACCACTCTAATACTGAGGGGTATTGATGTAAAAGTGCGCATATCTTTTAACCATTTTTAATCTTCACGATTTATTCTATGGAAACTCTTACGAAAAAGGCAACCGCCGTGAAAACCCATAATTTTAGCGCGGGTCCCGCTATTTTACCGCTATCTGTTATCAGAGAAGCCTCAAAAGGGGTTTTAAACCTTAATGGTACGGGTCTATCGGTTTTGGAAATGAGCCACCGCAGCAAAGATATTGGTGCTATTGCGGACGAAGCTACCCAACTCATCAAAGACCTTATGGGTTTGTCTTCTGATTATGAAGTAGTGTGGCTAACGGGTGGGGCATCTACACAGTTTTATATGGCTCCGATGAATATCTTGAACGAAGGCGAAACCGCTTGCTATGTGGATACAGGAACATGGGCATCGAAAGCCATTGAAGCGGCACAGCAATTCGGTAATGTGGAAGTATTAGCATCTTCAAAATCAACGACTTACGACCATATTCCTAAAAAATTTAAAGTACCTGCCAACGCTAAATACTTGCATTTGACGAGCAACAATACCATCTATGGTACACAATTGCACAAATTTCCTGACGTTGATGTGCCTATTATTTGTGATATGTCTTCCGATTTTTTAAGCCGCCCTGTGCCTGTTGATAAGTTCGGTTTGATATATGCGGGTGTGCAAAAAAATCTTGGTCCTGCGGGTGTTACGGTTGCCATTGTGCGCAAAGATATGTTGGGCAAAGTGAACAGAACTATCCCAACAATGTTGAAATACGAGACGTTTATTAAGGAGAAATCCATGTATAACACGCCACCTGTATTTGCTATTTACGTATCTATGCTCACTTTACGCTGGATAAAAGAGTTGGGGGGTTTGGAAGCGATGGAGAGGCATAATAAGAAAAAAGCAAATATTTTGTATAAAGAAATAGACAGCAACCCACTTTTCAAAGGCAATGTAGATAAAAAAGACCGCTCTTTGATGAATGTGTGTTTTACAATGCACAACCGCGATTTAGAACCCGTTTTTGGTAAATTTGCTAAAGAAAACGGTTGTTCAGGTATCGAAGGACACCGTTCCGTGGGTGGTTTCCGTGCTTCTATTTACAATGCTATGCCCCCGAAAAGCATCAAATTTTTAGCGGATTTGATGAAAGAATTTGCACAAACGCATGGTTAATTGAGTAGGCAATAGGCAATTTGCAGTAGGCAATTTTGCCAAAGTAGTAATTTAAGTTTTAGAAAAATAAAATGTCGGTACGTGTCAAAACGCACCGACATTTTTTTGTGCAACGGAACGCTGTGCCGTTGAGGTATTGCCAACGGC
>JAYVKQ010000485.1:0-3576 GCA_043768285.1 Saprospiraceae bacterium
GGGTCGCCGATGTCGAAAAAGTTGAGTTGCATGGGCTTATCGGTGGCTTCTTTGAGCTTTTCTTTGGTCTGATTTTTTGTTTGGATACTGAGGGGTCTGCCGTTTTCGTTGGTTTCTATATCAATGTGTTTTTGCTCCAATTGACCCAATATTTCGTTGGCGCGGGACACGATTTGTTGCGGCATACCTGCCATACGTGCGACGTGTACCCCAAAGGAATGTTCGCTACCACCCTCCTTTAATTTGCGCAAAAAAATGACTTTTTGACCTATTTCCTTTGTCGCAACGTGGTAATTTTTGATGCGTGGGAATTTTTCAGCCAATTCGTTCAATTCGTGATAATGGGTAGCAAATAGCGTTTTGGGTCTGGCGGGGCTATTATGCACATATTCGGCAATTGACCATGCTATCGAAATGCCATCGTAAGTGCTTGTGCCACGCCCAATTTCGTCCAGCAAAACAAGGCTGCGGTCAGATATATTGTTCATAATCAATGCTGTTTCGTTCATTTCGACCATAAACGTACTCTCGCCACTCGATATATTGTCGCTCGCCCCTACCCTTGTAAACACCTTGTCCAATATGCCCAAAGCCGCCGCTTTTGCTGGTACGAAACAACCCATTTGCGCCATCAAACAAATCAAAGCCGTTTGACGTAAAAGGGCAGATTTACCCGCCATATTGGGTCCCGTTATCATCAAAATTTGCTGGTCTTCGTTGTCCAAAAATACATCGTTGGGGACATAACTTTCGCCTATTGGCAGTTGTTGCTCAATCACGGGGTGGCGACCTTCTTTAATATCCAAGGCATACCCCTCAGTAATTTGGGGCTTTACGTAGTCATTTTTCATGGAAATGGTTGCGAATGACCGCAAACAATCCAACACAGCTATCACACTTGCATTTTGTTGAACAGGTTGAATAAAATCCAAGATAGAACCCACCAATCTTTGATAGAGTATTTCCTCCAAAGCCACTATTTTTTCCTCCGCGCCCAATATCTTTTCCTCCAAAACTTTCAATTCGGGCGTGATATATCGCTCGGCATTGGCAAGGGTTTGTTTGCGTATCCAGTCTTTCGGAATTTCAATGTTTTTGTACTTCGCTGTTACTTCCAAAAAATAGCCAAACACATTATTGAAGCCAATTTTCAAACTCGTAATACCCGTTTTTTCGCTCTCTCTTTGTTGAATATCAATCAATAACGATTGGGCATTTTTAATAATATTGCGTAATTCATCTAATTCGGCATTTGCGCCGTCCATAATCGCCCCGCCTTTTGCGAGGTTAACGGGTGCTTCTTCCACAATCGTTTTTTCAATATCTTCTCTGATGGATTTACAGGGATTGAGCGTATCCGCCATTTTTGCCAAATAGAGATTGGCATTTTTCATTAAAAACTGAATTGGGTCAATCGTGGCTAATGCCTTCCCCAATTGGCGCACTTCGCGGGGATTAATTTTGCCCAACGGCACTTTTGAAATCAAGCGTTCAAGGTCGCCAATTTGCTTTACGTAGCCTTCAATTTCACTCTTAAAACCTTGATTTTGAATAAAATACGCAACGGTATCCAAACGCTGTTCAATGGCATCTTTATTTTTCAACGGCAGCACCACCCATTTGCGCATTAGTCGTGCGCCCATCGGCGAAAGGGTTTTATCCATCACATCGAGGAGGGATTTTCCCGTATCGTGCTGCGTATTTATCAACTCCAAATTGCGGATAGTAAAGCGGTCAAGCCAGACATATTTATCGGGCAAAAGCCGTGAAATATGGCTGATATGCTTCAAATTATGCTTTTCAGTGCTTGCCAAATAGTGCAAAGCCGCACCCGCTGCCATTTGTGCCATAGGCATATCTTCAATGCCAAAACCTTTTAACGTCTTAGTCTGAAAATGCTCAATCAGTTTTTCACGACCATAATCTTCTTGAAAAACCCAATCGTCAATACCGTATGTATAATATTTATCGCCAATATGTTCTGCAAAATCTTTCGCCGCATTTTTAGAAAAAATAATTTCGGCAGGGGTAAAAGTTTGTAATATTTTGTCCAAATATTGCCAATCGCCTTCCGTAACAAGCAATTCGCCCGTAGATATATCCAAAAAAGCCACGCCAATATCGTTGCGTTTGATGGCTATCGAAGCCAAATAGTTGTTGGCGCGTTGGTCGAGTAGTTTATCATCACTGGTGACACCGGGGGTAATAATATCCGTTACGCCACGTTGCACCACGCGCCCCGGTTGCGGTTTTTCCAACTGTTCGCATATGGCTACACGATAGCCCGCCCGCACCATTTTGGGCAAATACGTATCCAAAGAATGGTAAGGAAAACCCGCCAATTCGGTATCGTTGCCCCCATTGTTGCGGCTTGTCAAAACGATGCCCAATATCCGCGACGTGGTAATAGCATCCTCTCCAAACGTTTCATAGAAATCGCCTACCCGAAACAGCAAAAGCGCGTCGGGATGCTTGGCTTTGGTCTGATAGTATTGCCGCATCAAAGGCGTTGCGCTATCATCAGCAGCTTTAGTGGCAGTGGGTTTGGAAGATGGTCTTGCCATAGATGTTGTCTAAAATATGGTTAAATACTGAGGGGGTAAAGGTAAAAAAAATGAGCTATACCTCTCAGTATTTTTTGATTTATTGAAGGACAAATAGCCTAAAAATAAATCTATCTAACAAGTGTAAAGAAAAAAAAGTATATTTGCTATGTAACAAACTTCATAACAAAAAGTAAAATTCAAAAAAACGTTTAAATTATGAAAACATTAAATGTTATATACCTTGTATCATTAACTATCTGGGTCACATCTTGTAGGTTTCAAGGATTCTCTCAACCTTATGAAACAACTGTCCAAGTTGTGGACTTGGATGGAAAACCGATAGCTAACCGAACAGTAAGATTAACTACAGGAACAAGTTCTTCAGATACTACCAGAATTAAGAAAGAATTATTGACAAATAACGAAGGAAAGGCTGTTTTTAACTATGATTTGAGTGTATCCGACTCACATATAGAATCTGCCCGATTTTTTGCTACAGATGATAATACTTGGAAAGGAATTGCATTTGAGGAACATACTTTAGAGGCTAGTCAATCGAAAACTATTAAAAAAGAAATCCAACTCACTATGGATAGTTTAAAGCCAGTAAAAATACGCCTATCAAGCAACAGAAATGACTTAATACGCTACAGTATTAGGGCTTATTTTAGCGACCGTAATTTAGATATTTTGAGTAGAGAAAGAAGAGCTTCTTCAATAGATACAACATTTACGGTCAAAATCCTTTCAAAATATTCTTCTGCGATATCAGCAAGTACAGGATACAATTCAGAACCTAAAACGTGGAATTATCTATTACTTTTTACAGATAAAATGAACAGGGATAGCACTTATTGGATTCAGTTGTTGTAACTTATCTATGCGAATAATGGGTTAAAAAGAATCGTTAGATGCGAAATGTCGGTAATATAGTCGCCCCCGCTCGCACCACCACTTCCAAATACATCAAGCTGGTGACATTTTGTAAAACCGAAACCTTCTATTTCGAGGTTCTGAACCGAGGTGCCAC
>JAYVKQ010000486.1:0-6883 GCA_043768285.1 Saprospiraceae bacterium
TAACATATGAGAAGCGGGTCTTTTTTGTTTCGCAACTCAAAGTTCCGCTTTCTTGTATGTTTCTCATAATTACCTTAAAAAATAGTAGGGTACAGTATAGTCAATCTTTAAAAATCAAAGACTTAAGCGATGATGGAATATTTAAGTATTACAAATACATTGCAAAAGTATTAAAAATCAATTTAGATGAATTAAATATTGAATGGGAGCAAATTACTAAATATAATAAACTTCGTAACAGATTTGTTCATTCTCCAACAAATTCAATTGAAAAAGCTGATAACACCAGGTTATTATCGATTTTGCAATCAATTAAACATTTAGTTGTGATTGACAAAGGTGATTATATAGAATTTGAAATTATGGACAAAGAATTTTTATTGTTTTTTTGTAATATTATTAGCAAATTTTTGCATGGGATTTATATGGAAAAGGACCCATATCTGTAGTATTCAAAAACATTAATAAAGCGTGCGTATTTGTGCAGGTGTTAAACGCAGTGTCACCTGCACACTTGCTACCGAGTCGCCAAAACAGTCGAAAATATTCATAATCAAGCTGAAAGCATGACTGAGGGGGTAGCTTATTATCTCCCTTTTTTAGTCGGTTTCATCCCCCGCGTCTGCGGCTTACCATATTTAATGTGCATCGCCTCTTTGCGCCTAATTTTATTATTCACCTTCATGTTTTTGGCAGATTTTTCATGAAAAGCCGCGTTGCCTTCTTCTTTTTTAGGTATTTTGATGACGATGGTTTTCATATGCACTTTGGGCATTTCGTCTTCAATGAGGGTATCAGAAAATTCAAGATTTTGGGGCAAGGGAATAATCGGTATTTCAAAATTCATCAAGGCCTCAATCTCGGCTTGATATTCTTTTTCCGCTTCGGTGATAAACGTGATAGCAATCCCTTTTTTATCCGCGCGACCTGTGCGCCCGATGCGGTGAATATAGTCTTCGGGTGCGCTGGGTGTGTCCATATTGATAACGTGGGTGACTTCCGAAATATCAATACCCCGCGCAATCAAATCGGTAGAAATCAAAGCCCGATATGCCCCTTCGTGAAATAATTTGACCGTATCTGAACGTCTATTCTGCGCTTTATTGGCATGCACAACGCCTATTTGACCTTCAAATGCGGCATCAATTTGTTCAAAAAGATAATCCGCTAATTTCTTAGTCGCTGCAAATATCAATACTTTCGACATATCGGCGTTTTCTCTAAGCAATTGCTTCAAAAGATTGACTTTTGTATTAAAATTGGGTACAAAATAGGCTGATTGCTCAATATTTTCAAGCGGCGTACCCATCGGCGCGGCTTCGATGGTGACTGGAAAATTGAAAAATTGGTCAATCAATATCTGTACTTTATCCGTCATAGTTGCCGAAAACATCAAGTTTTGGCGTTTTGGCATTACGTCAAATATACGCACCAACTGAAAGCGAAAACCCAAATCCAACATTTCGTCTACCTCATCAATCACGAGTTTTTTGATACTCTTCAAACGCAATTCACCTTTCGATATTAAATCTATCAAACGCCCCGGTGTAGCAACCAATATATCAACCCCTTCGCGCAGCATCGTTATTTGATGATTGACATTCGTGCCGCCATATATGCCACCGACTGTGAAATTCATATATTTTGCCAATTTCTCTACCTCGCCTACGATTTGTATGACCAATTCGTGGGTCGGTACAAGTATCAATAATTGCGGCTCCATTTTATTGTTTTTTGCAAATTGCAATTGCTGCAAACTCGGCAACAAGTAGGCAAATGTTTTGCCCGTTCCCGTTTGCGCGATACCTATCATATCCTTGCCCGATAACACCACCGAAAAGGCTTTAGCTTGGATAGATGTAGGCGTGTTATAACCCAAATCCGTCAAAGCATTAACAAGCTGTTTTTTAATTCCTAAATCTTCAAAAGTCATATTGTCAAAATTTTGCGCAAAGGTAGCACTTTTGAGGCAGAGTTTTGTACGACTTTTGGTATCAGTCATCAATTCCTTATTTTGACATTATGGTGGCATCGGAAGGGCGATTTCAATCGCCCTTCCGATATAATAATTAACGCACATATCTCTTTTTAATCTTTAGAAAAAGGAAATCCTTATTTCACAAACCTTTTTGCATCATTTTTGTGTAAGTTTTACGTACCTTTGCGCCGCTTTTTTAAAAATTATAAACTAAAAACCGTACATGAACCTGATTTTACTCATTTTAGCGACCTTATTACTTGTAGCTTTATATCTTAGAAAAAAACAAGTCGCGCCAGCACCCCCCCCCCTATTGTACGACCTCCAAACGCCCGATTGGGTTAAAAATGCGGTGATATACCAAGTAAACATTCGCCAATTTACAAAAGAAGGCAATTTTAATGCTTTCGCCACACATTTGCCCCGCTTGAAAGATATGGGCGTAGATATATTGTGGCTCATGCCGATTTTCCCCATTTGTGAAGAAAAAAAGAAATGTGATGTGGACGGTACAACCGAATGTTGGGGCAGTCCTTACGCACCTTACGATTTTGAAGCCATTCATCCGCGCTATGGTTCGGAAGATGATTTTCGCCGTTTGGTAGAAGCCATATATCAATTGGGTATGAAAATAATATTGGATTTTGTCCCCAATCATACTGGTTTTGGCTCAAAATGGATACAAGAACACCCCGAATGGTTTATCCATAAACCCGATGGCTCAATAATGCCTGTCACGAGTGACCAAGGTGAGGAGTGGGCAGATATTGCGCAATTGGATTTGTTGAACACCGATATGCGCGAGGCATGGATGCAAGCGCATGAATATTGGGTGCGTAAATTCGATATTGATGGCTACCGCGAAGATTGCGCATGGGCGATTGCGCCCGATTTTTGGCTCGAACTGCGCCAACGTCTCAATGCGATGAAGCCTGTATATATGCTTGCCGAAGATGAAGTGCATGGCAAAGAACAATTTGATGTGTGTTTTGAGACCAATTATGGCTGGGGCAACCATCATTTTATGAAAAATACGGCTAATGGTTCTTATCTCGCATCGGATTTACACAAGCATACCGAAAGCATTAAAAAGCGTTTTGGTACACGTGGGTGGCAAATGAATTTTACGCAAAACCATGATGAAAACACTTGGCATGGACCCGAAAGCGAGTTATTTGGTAACGGCGGCGATTGCTACACAGCTTTGATGTTTTTGATGGAAGGTATGCCTTGTATTTACAATGGACAGGAAGCCAGTTTGGATAAACGCCTTTCGTTTTTCAATAAAGACGAAATTGATTGGTCGAATATGGAGCGCACTGCTTTTTTCAAAACCTTGATTGATTTAAAACACACCAATAAAGCCTTATGGCATGGGCGAGATGGTGGTTTTATTCATAAAATAGCAACGTCTAATAATGCCAACGTCTATGCATTTGGGCGCGAGAAAGACGGCGATAGGGTGGTGGGTATTTTTAATATGAAAGATACCCCCCTCAGTATTACAATTAAAAATGGTCGTTTTACGGGCAAATATAAAGATGTTTTCACGGGTGAAAAGTTCACATTAGAGGCTGAAATGCATTATGATTTAAAAGGTTTTGAATATCATATTTTTTCAAATCAAGTGTAATCAGAATTTTATGTAACTACTTAAGGCAGCCACTAATTACACTAATTTCCACTAACTATAAAGCATTTTTTATAGAAACAATTAGTGAAAATTAGTGTAATTAGTGGCTGCCCTAAGTGGTTACGATTTTATATATAAAAAAAGCCAAACGCAATCTGCATTTGGCTTTTTTTATGGAAAAATTTTAAAGACCCCTCAGTATTTTGATAGTTTGCGAGCATATACAATGTGGGAATTTTCAATATTGTCAAATCATATATGCTTGCATACACTATATATTATATTATTCATCTGCGCTCAACTCGCGTTCAAGCTCCTCCATATGCACCAATTCAACGGCTTCATCAAGCGTAGGTACAACCAGCAATTGATTGGTGAGTTTAGATATATCAATTAATTTCTTTACAGTTTCATTCACACCAGTTAGAACGAAAGAACTTTCATTCCACAGACGTTTGGCTGTCAAAATGGCACTTAATCCTGCTGAATCAACAAAAGTGACATTTTTCAAATCTAAAATAAGATTTGGAACACCTTCGGCGTGCAACAGCGTAAACTGCGATTTTAAATCAGGCGCGATGAGCGACAATAAGCGGTCTTCATTGAGCGCAAATATTGAATATTTCTCCTGTTTATCTACTGTGTATTTCATTTTGATGTAATTTTAGAATTGTATAAGAACATTGCTTAGGCAAAGGTAAAAAATATCTCACAAATTTTATATACTACTGCAAATTTTATGACAATCTTAACATTGTATTTAAGTTTTATTTCTAAATATTTGATAATCAACTTATTACGAATAAAAAATAATTCATAACAGAGTGTTACACCCCCTCAGTATTGAGTAGTGGGCAATAAAAAGTATCATTTTATCTAAAATATATTTATCATATCTAAAAAAAATATACTTTTATGAAAGATTATAAAATTTAATAAGATGTTAAAATCTTGCACGATATAAAAAAGAGATTAACTTTGTTTTGTCTAAAATGAGTTATGGTTGTTCTTTAAAAGTATGAAATTTGATTTTGCAAAAATGAGCCATGACAAAATGGCGCAATATTTCTACAAATATCAAATGGCATTATTTTTTCAATAAAAAACTATTGTATTATTTTTTTCATAGAAATCCTCACGCTAATTTTAGCCGTACATTAGTCAAGATAAAAGATAAAGCAATGTCAAAACTTTAAACACAAATATTTGTTTTTTTATTTATTTTGTAATAACTTAGTTGCGTTATTCAGATATAAGATGGTACATTTGCGCGGCAAAACAAAAGTTATCATAATTTTGGGAACATATTGACAAAATGACACATAAAAAAACGCATTTAACGCGCTGTTTTCTGGGTTAATTTATGTAAAAAATTACATTACACACTTAACTGAAAATGAATAATAACAAATTTTCGCCCCGTGTAAAGCAAATTCTTGCTAATAGTAGAAATGAAGCGGTGAGATTGGGACATGATTACATTGGTTCTGAGCATCTTTTGCTTGGCTTAATGATGGACAGAGAAAGTTTGCCCATTCGTGTTTTAGGGTCTCTTGATGTGGATATCGAAGAATTGAGACATCGCGTTGAAGAAAATATTCAACGATACAGTGGTCCAAGTTCCCACCTTAATGTTGGTAATATCAACTTGAATAGCCAAGCCGAATTGGTTCTAAAATATACCGTTCTTGAAGCCCGTAACTCTAAGGAAGACGAAGCGCAACCAGAACATTTGATGCTTTCATTACTGCGTCAAAAAGAAAACTCGGCTACCCGCATTTTAGGGCAGTTTTATGTAGATTACGAAACCTTTAAAGCAGAACTTGAATACGTGAGACAAGAACATGAACACGGCGGACCCGCCATATTCAACCAAGCCCCCAGTGGCGAAGGTGAAGACCAATATGATGATGATGACAGAGGCTATCAGCGCAAGGGTAATACCAAAAGCCGTACGCCTGTGTTGGATAATTTCGGACGCGATGTTACGAAACTCGCAGAAGAAGGTAAACTCGACCCCATTATTGGTAGAGAGGTTGAAATCGAGCGCGTGTCTCAAATTTTGAGCCGCCGCAAAAAGAACAACCCTATATTAATAGGTGAGCCAGGCGTTGGTAAAACGGCAATAGTTGAAGGCTTGGCACTCCGCATCATGCAGAAACGCGTCAGCCGCACCTTATTTAATAAGCGTGTGGTTATGTTGGACTTAGCTGCCTTGGTAGCGGGTACTAAATATCGCGGTCAATTCGAAGAGCGCATGAAAGCGATTATGAACGAATTGGAAAAAAGCCGTGATGTTATCCTATTTATTGACGAAATCCATACGATAGTGGGCGCGGGTGGTGCAACGGGTTCTCTCGATGCTTCTAACATCTTCAAACCTGCTTTAGCGCGTGGCGAACTCCAGTGTATTGGTGCTTCTACGCTTGATGAATATCGTCAATATATTGAGAAAGACGGCGCACTCGACCGTCGCTACCAAAAAGTATTGGTTGAGCCACCGAGCATCGAAGATACTATTCATATTTTGACCAATATTCGCCCTAAATATGAAGAATTCCATAATGTCAATTACGATGATGAAGCTATCAAAGCGTGTGTAACACTCTCTGAACGCTATATCACTGACCGCTTTTTACCAGATAAAGCGATTGATGTGTTGGATGAAGTAGGCGCAAGGGTTCACTTAAAAAATATTCACGTTCCGAAGCATATAGAAGAACTTGAAAAGCGGATTGAGGAGCTAAAAGATGAAAAGAATTTAGCCGTCAAAAATCAGCAATACGAGCGTGCTGCGGATTTACGTGATATGGAGACCAAACTGGGTCGCCAATTGGAGCAAGAAAAGGTACAATGGGAAGAAGACAGCAAAACCAAGCGTTATCCAGTTACGGATGACGATATTGCCGAAGTTGTGGCTATGATGACAGGTATTCCTGTCCGCAAAATGGGCGCAAACGAAAGCCAGAAATTAGTCAGAATGGGTGACGACCTTGCCAACATGGTTATTGGTCAAGATGAAGCCATCCAAAAGGTGTCCAAAGCTATTCAACGCAACCGCGTGGGCCTGAAAGACCCGAAAAAGCCAATTGGCTCTTTCATCTTCCTTGGCCCAACCGGTGTGGGTAAGACGGAGTTGGCGCGCTCTTTGGCACGCTACCTATTCGATAGCGATGACGCACTCGTGCGCATTGACATGTCGGAATATATGGAGAAATTCTCGGTCAGCCGCCTCATTGGAGCGCCTCCCGGCTATGTTGGCTACGAAGAAG
>JAYVKQ010000487.1:0-5985 GCA_043768285.1 Saprospiraceae bacterium
GGCAGCAATGGGCTGCCAGCCGCCAATGCCCAATTGGATAGAGAAATAGCGGGTCGTATTTTGTAAATGCGTATATATTTTCTCAACTTTACACACATCGTCTTTACAGTCGGCGACCAATTCTTTTAAAAATTTCTTTTTAGGTTCATCAACGACTTGGCGACCTTCGCCTAATTTCGCTAAAAAATTACCAAACGATTGCCATGTGGTCATATTGCCGCTGTGCTCACCCATTTTGAAATCTTTTGGAGCCGTAATTACTTGTGGCAAGTGGGTCATATTGGACACATAACTTTCGTTTTCGAAGCATTTGATTCGGCTAAAATTCCACTTATACACATTGCCTGTTTTTTCGACTTTATCTTTGATATTCAATTCTTTATATCGAATATCTTCACCGAGTGGTACTTTGATGGTCAAATTGGCATTTTCAACTGATACTTCATTGTCATTTTGAGGCGTGAACATCGGATAAAACATTAGTCCCGTATTTTTAGTTCTGACAGTATATTCAATCGTATAAGGATAGGCAGTGTGTGGGAAATTAATTTTCTTTACACGATTATCGTCCACCCACATATCGTAAGGCTTAAAATCTTCAATATCTTTTTTCTTTACTTTACGGATTACCTTCCCCGCCGCGTCATATATCACGGCTTCAATATCTTCAATAAAAGTAAATTTATTATCGTAGGCAAAATAAGGCGTAGAAAGATAATTACCTCTTTCATCCAAGATAGTGACTATTTTATGTTCTTCCTCAATAGCATTGCCATAGTCTGATACATCAAATTTGACATCGTATTGGCGCACTACTGCATATGCCCCTTTCAATAGCTCCTTAGGGATAGAGTAAGAGGCATATATATTTCCCTCCACTTGCGCTACGACATTGGCAGCCATAAGCGTATATAACAGAATAACCAGACCTTTTTTCATGTTTTGATATTTGAGATATGTGATGATATATAGCTTATTAGACTTGTTCAAATATAATTTTTCAGCATGACAAAAGCATGATGAAAAATTATATTTAACCAAGTCTATTTTATTTTTTATTACCAACTTCGGCTGTACCTTTTGTCAATACAATTTGCTCGCCCATTTTGCCAATCATTTTGGCATACATTTCTTTCAAAAGAGCATATTCTTCTGCATTGAAAACTGTTTTCTTTACTGTTAATTTGGTATTAATTGACAAAACAGTACCATTCAATGCTGTCAAATATTCATACCGAATACTGTTTTCAGGCATTGAAATTCTAAGTGGCTTGGGCAATTCTTCCAATTTATAGCCCTCTGGAATAGTGACCGTTATTTGAAAATATTCATCAGTTGACGCGCCGAACTCCACATTATATAAACGCTCATCTGCTTTGAATGGGTTTTCTTTTTCACCAAAACAAGTGAATGGGCTAATGTATATTTTATCTTCAGATTTATTGATATAGGCATTTGTATTGATTTTAAAATTGCCTTTAATCGGGTTGTCGCTCGTAATTTCAGAGGATTCAAAGCTGTATTTTTCAATTTTACCATCGGCTATCACATCTTTGAAAATGGATTGAACCACTTTTTCTTCGCCCGTTTCTTTAAGCGATTTGCGCATTTTGTAGGCTTCGTATCCACTATTTGTAATGGTATTGTCACCTGCAAGCCCCCCCTCAGTATTTACGGATAATTGCGACTGTATATAACGCCGAGAAGCTATTTTACTCAACGGAATGACCGTTTCATACTTTTCTTTTTCTGGAAATTTCACCCCATAACCAGACAATGTTTCTAAGGGTAATAATTTCATTGGCTGTGGATAACCAGACGCATCTAAGAAAAAGGTATCTTTTTCTAAAGTCACATGGGTAATAACACGATTGAAACGTGATATAACAGCCAATGGTGTTGATACGCGACCTTCATCACGGGTTCTGATAAGCACGGGAGCGACTTTTATACCCGCCGTATTGAGCATATTCATGACAATAAGGTTCTTTTCAGTAGGGGTCACTTTCTTTTTTTCTTTGAGTTTAGAAATGCTGCTGGTCATCCAAAGGGAGTACATTTCTTCGTTGGTCTCAAAGGTTTTGCCGACATATTCATAGACGGCGTGCACTTTCTGGATAGGTGTCATATCGGCTTTCACAACCGCGGTTACTTCCTCTTCCATCGCGTTTTTTTTATCAATGAATTTGCCAAAATCCACATCCGTCATGAGTTCTTTCGACAATTCCTCCCACGTAGGCAATACGCGTTCCATCAGTTCACCAGGGAAATTGACCGTTTCTAAATAAAACGTCAATTTGGTGCGATAGTCTTCAATAGACGACATATATTTTTCTTGCTTAATGGCAGGCACATCTTTTTGTATCCAATGGTAGGTATATTTTGTAAAGTTAAAATTTGTTCCTGTGATGGTTTCCCCTTCACGGCTTTGGTCATTGTATAAATAAGGTGTAAAACCTTGACCAATTTTTGAAAAATTATAAAATTCAGGAATAGTCAATTTATACTCACTCCATAGGGTCGGAATATCGTCTTGAAAATACCAATCCTGCACACCAGGGTTATCGAGGGTATATTTGATGTCAATAATGCTGCCCTCGCGCACGCCTGGGATTGTAATTTTTTGAACAAAAATATCTTTGGTAATATTTTCTTCATATATATTGTCTTTGGTAGCTTTGGTTTCGGTCAATTTGCCGTTGTCCATGTTGAAGCAAATAGCTTTTAATCCACTAACGCTTTGTCTGCGTTTGCGATTAAAAACGATGCGCAAATTGGCTTCATTATAACCTTCTTTTTTGAAAATTTTGATACGGCGATGGCGTTCAAAACCTGAAAAATTACCCGCGAGTGAGCAAAAGCCTATATCAAACAATATAACAGCTGCCGCATCTGGGTCTTTATCATATAGTTTCATAGCAATTTCTTCTTCCGAGATTTTACCAAATTTGACTTTCAATTCGGGAACTTCTTTCTTTTGGGCATAGGTGAACATAGGTATTACAAATAGTAGTAATAACACAATATTAAGCGTTTTTTTCATCAGAAAAACTTTAAATTGGTGAAAGAATTATGTTCAATGTTTAGATTATTTAGTTATTTTAGTCAATACTATTTGCTCGCCCATTTTAGTCAATATTTGAGCATATACCTGTTTTAAATCTTTATATTCCTCGGCTTGAAAAATGGTGCGCTTGATATTGAATTTAGTGTTGATAGTTATGGTGTTTTCTTTCAACGAAATTAAATATTCAAACTTCAAAGCTCCTTCGGGTAGTTGAATACGCGCAGTTTTTGGCATTTCTTCAACTTTATAGCCTTCTGGAAGTACGATATTGACTTGATAAAACTCATCGCGTGGTTCGCCAAAATCTATATCATACAATCGTTCATCCACTTTAAAGGGATTGCTTTTATCGCTCATACAAGATAAAGCATTGATATATATTTTATCATTGGCTTTAGTTGCACAAGCTGACGAGATTACTTTTACTGTTGCTTTTAATGCTAAGTCAGAATTGGGTTCGGTGTTTTCAAATTTATGGCTCTCTAATTTGCCATTTGCAATTATATTTTTAACAATGCTTTGAATATGTTTTTCGGCTGTATTTTCTTTGATGGCTTTGCGGTTGTCAAAGGCTTCATAGCCTGTAAAAGTGTAGTTGATGTCGCCGTTAAGTACCCCCTCAGTATTTAGGACAAAATTACCTGCACTAAACCGTTTGGTTGTGAGTGTGTTTTTAACCATCACCCAACCTATTGTTTTTTTATCTTCAATGACAAAGCCTTCACCATTTAAGTCTTCAAAAGGTAAAAGCCCCATTGGTTGTGGGTAACCTGACATATCAATCACAATACTGTCTCTGTCACTCAACTTTACATATACCAAAGTCTTATCCAAATAGTCAAGTAAAGGATAAAAACGATTGATGCGACCATTATCACGGGTACTAATAACAACTGGTGAAGCATCTAAGCCCGCACCCCGCAGCATATTGCATAGTAATATATTTAGGTCAGAAGCGGACCCTTTCTTATTTTTTAATAAATCGTTGAATGATTGTGATAACTGAAGCGATTCTTTATCATTTTTCTCAAAGTTTTTACCAATATAATCGTAGATAGCGGATAATTTCTCTTTAGGAGCATTTTTACCCGCAATAGCTTTAGCAACATCCTCTTTAGTTGCGCTTTTTTTATCTATGGCATTACCAAAGTTTTCAGATTCTAATAAATCTTCGCCCAATTTATCCCAACTATTTCTAAAAGGGAAGTAGGGTCCCGCAGTCATTTCGGCTTTGGTTGTATTATTGCCTACGGTCATTGATTGCCTTAATTGAGGTATATAAATACCCTTTAATTGAAACGTTACCTTTGTTACATAGTCATTCGAAGAAGTCATATACTTTTCTGTTTTGAATGCGGGTACATCTTTTTGTATCCAATGGTACTTTGTCGTTTTCCAATTGGCTCTCGCACTGCCTCTTACGATGTTGCTAACTGCTCGATTTCGTTCCAAATCACCTGAAAATGTTACTGTTTTACCTTGAGTTCCATCTTCTTTTGAATTCCATAAATAGGGCGTGTTGCCTTGCGTGACTGGCAGATAGTCGTAAAATTCAGGAATTTCTATATCGTATTCGCTCCATTTAACTGGTATTTTATCTTGGAAATGCCATCCGTTTATTGCAAAAATACCGTTAGTAGAAATTTTATATTTAAGCTCAATTATTGACCCTTCTTGAACGCTCGGGATGGTCATTTTTTTTACACTTATAGATTTGGTAAGGCTTTCATCAACAATATTTTCGTCTGATAATTTACTTTCTGACAGTTTCCCATTATTTGAATTGTAACACACGCCTTTTATTTCTGCCACTCTTTGGGTAGCACCTGCTCCAGAATTATAGACAACTCTAAAATTGGCTAAATCAAAAGCTTCCCTTTTAAAGATTTTTATACGAATATGTCTTTCAAAGGAACTGACAAAATAATGTTGTTCATTGTAATCATATGACAGGCTGCCAATATCAAACAAGATAACCGCCGCCGCGTCAGGGTCTTTTTCATAATTTTTCATTGCAATTTCCTCTTCCGAAATTTTACCAAATTTAACTTTCAATTCGGGTGCATCTTTCTTTTGGGCATAAGTTAGGATAGGCACTAACATGAGTAATGATAGGAAAAGATTAAGTGTTTTTGTCATTTTGAGACTTTAATTTGGTGAAGGAATGTTGCGTTCTAAGATTGTAATCGTATCTTATAAAATGATATACAAAAAAATAGATTTTGTTTCAATATCGTACCATTTTTTGCATAGATTAACAGTTTATTTGCTTTTAGTCTGAGTAAATAGAATTTTCTTTAGAATAAATAATTTTGATAAAAAAGGAAAGCCTTTGCGTTGTTACACAAAGGCTTTCCTTGTAAAAATTTGAGAAAATACTGAGGGGGGTATATCAAGGTGTCAGAAGATTTCAAATTTACTGACACCTTTTATTAATTATGCAAACACCAATTTGAAAAACATCCCATTGTCGTTGCCAAATGAAAATTTGCCCCGTAGCTGTTGCGCGAGGGAGGATATGAGTTGAATGCCGAATGATTTGGAGGCTTGGTTTGTGTATTGACTTGGCAAGCCACTGCCATTGTCGGCATAGAATAACTTATCGTGCGATATATCAATCTGCAATTTGGGTTTGGATACTGAGGGGTAGGCATATTTGAACGAATTTGTTAATAACTCATTGATTATCAAGCCTAATGGCAAGGCTAAGTCCACGTTGATATATTCATTTTCGAGGGTAATTATCGTTTCTAATTCTTTCTCACTCATACCGTGTGTAAAGAGTTGCTTTTCAACCAAGCCTTCTAAAAAAAGTTTAAAATTGACGGATTGCACATCATCGCTGCGGTAGAGTTGCTGGTGTATCATGGAAATGGCTTCTAAGCGTGAGCGGCTTTCGCCCAACACCTGCAATACTG